>CANHLB010000117.1 GCA_947461335.1 Burkholderiaceae bacterium
ATAATGGTTTCCCAACCGGCTTGGGTAGCTTGGCAAGCCAAAGTACCGATCACATCATCTGCTTCAACCCCAGAAACCATTAACACTGGCCAGCCCAATGCTTTCACAATCGCATGAATAGGCTCAATTTGCCTTACTAAATCCTCAGGCATTGGGGAGCGATGGGCCTTGTACTCTGAGTACATTTCATCCCGGAAAGTCTTGCCCTTGGCATCAAAAACGCAAGCAATATGATCAGCTTTGAGCTCAGATCTCGCCCGGCGCATCATATTGACCATACCGTATATGGCCCCAGTAGGCTCTCCAGCCCCATTTCTGAGGTCTGGCATAGCGTGGAAGGCGCGGTAGAGGTAGCTAGAACCGTCTACTAATAAGAGTCTATGTTTAGTCATACCGCAATCGTACAATCTAGTTGTGAATTGCCTACAGGTCTGGTTAAGGAACCATCCTAGAGTAGGCTTAAAAAGGTGAAAAATGATGCATGCTCTAACTAACTTAATTGGCCACGCCCTCAGTCAAAACCTTGCTCTCATGAGCTTTTTAGTGCTTTTCGGGATCTTAGTGACGGGACCAACCCACGCTCAGAATAACAGCCAAGCTTTGAGCCCCTCAGAGCTCAATCGAATTAATAAGCAGCCACTTTCCCCAATGGTGAGCCCAGCAGGGGCTTTAGAAGGGCCACAAGGCCGTCAGCCAAGCTATCAGTATAAGAATGACCGTGGTACCGAGGTCACTGAATACAAAGATGCGAACGGCCCAACTCAAGTGCAAGTCAAGACAAAGTACACCACTTATGACATGTCTCCACCTGACTCTGTGATGCCGGGCCCTCCATCAGGTGACAGTAATTTACTGAGCGTGCCGAGCATCAGTATTCCCATTAGATAAAGAATAGTTATTGCTGAATGGCTGTTTTCACACCGATCGAACTTAGTGATATTAATCATTGGATTTCAGAAGATTTCGATATTGGTCATGCCACTGCAATACGCGGCATCCATGGTGGCATTGAAAACTCGAATTTTTTTCTTGACACCATCAGGGGTGGCAATAAAGAAGAGTATGTATTAACTATCTTTGAAAGATTATCTGAACAGCAGCTGCCCTATTACCTAGAGTTAATGCGCCATCTAGCAAATAAAGGGATTCGCGTTCCAAAGCCCATTGAAAATAATAAAGGTGAGATTCTCTTCAGCCTCAAAGGAAAGCCCGCCGCTATCGTTACCAAGTTGCCTGGGGCATCTAGACTACAGCCGGAAGCCAAGCATTGCGCGATGGTTGGTGAGATGCTAGCCAAGATGCACTTAGCTGGAAAAGATTTTTCTAAGACACAAGAAAATCTTCGCAGCCTTGGGTGGTGGCAAAAAACCATACCCTTGGTATTACCGCATTTAAATACAGCACAAAAAGACCTACTCACTCACGAACTGGTAACTCAAGAAGCATTTTTTAGTTCAGCCTCATATGACATGCTTCCTCAGGGCACAAGTCACTGTGACCTCTTTCGTGACAATGTCTTATTTGATTCGCACGAATCAGGCGATACCTCTAAAGATCAATTGGGAGGCTTTTTTGATTTCTATTTCGCTGGTACTGATAAGTTCTTATTTGATTTGGCAGTAACTGCAAATGATTGGTGTCTTGCTGTTAACAAACAAGATTTAGATCCGGAGCTCCTCAATGCTCTTTTGAAAGCCTATCAATCAGTGCGCCCTCTCACCAAAGAAGAGCAATCCAGTTGGCCCCTCATGTTGCGTGCAGCAGCCCTGCGCTTTTGGGTTTCGCGCCTATGGGATTTTTATCTTCCACGGGATGCACAAATGTTGACACCGCATGACCCAACTCACTTTGAACGCATTCTCTTAAGTCGTCGATCCCTATGAAACTCAATTCTGTCGCACCTAAAGAAGGCTATACCTGGATAAGACAGGGAATCTGGCTCTTTAAACAAAATCCACTTGGGTTTTTGATGTTGGTCTTTATGTACGTCTTTGCTGCTCAATTAGCAGTCATTGTTCCGGTAGTTGGTGTTTTTGCAGTCTTAATCCTCACCCCCACCTTGGCGGTTGGTTTTATGACGGCATGTCGTCAAGCGATTCAAAAAGAGCGCATTAGTCCAATGGTCTATTTAATCGCGCTTAAGTCTGGAGCACTTATACGTCGACGCATCCTACAACTGGGCCTAGTGTATGCGGCTCTGATTTTGCTCTTGAGTTTTATATTAAGTCTCTTGGTTGACTTTGAACTGCTGCTGCCATTACTGACCAGTGATAAGCCAATCACGCCCGAAGCAATCCGCCAAATTTATTTAGTGTTGTTCTTTGGGGCATTTCTCTACATACCAGTGGCAATGTTGATGTGGTTCTCACCGGTCTTGATAGCATGGGCGGATATGTCGGTTGCTAAAGCACTATTTTCAAGCTGCTTAGCTTGCTGGGCTAATAAAGCTGCCTTCTTTTTATATCTTTCCATTTGGAGCGTCATCCTGATTGCAATTCCACTTACAGTGGGGATGATTTTTGATGCCCTAAATCTGGGCCAAGTAGGCTCTTTTGTTATTGCGCCTATCTCTATGGCAGGTTTAACAGTGATGTACTGCTCTTTCTATGCAACGTGGAAAGCGTGCTTTACCGAAGATGAAGTCATTCCATCCGTTTAAGCAACAACAAAGATTCATCTAATCAATGGCTGCCAGCTTGGCAACACTGAGTTGCAGCCATTTAACGCCATGGCGCTTGAAACTGACTTGCGCACGCGCATCAGCATCAACTCCCTCTAGGCCAGTAACGCGACCTTCTCCAAACTTTGTATGAAATACATTTTGACCAATTGTGAATGGATAACTTCCGCGCGGTGGCGAAGCTAACCTTTTTACTTCGGTGGAAGCTGAGCCAACCCGCTTTGTAGGTCTTGGGCGTTCGCTACCAGAGTCAAAGAAATCATTGGATTCATATTCGCGTTGCCGAGTATAGCCATCTTGCCAAGTGGAGCCTGACTTAGCATTTCCGCCCCAACGTGCATCCTTTGCTTTGGGCGTAAGCCACTTCAAAGATTCTGCTGGTAATTCTTCCAAGAAGCGGGAGGGCATGTTGTAGCGTACTTGACCATGCAGCATTCGTGATTGCGTATGAGAGAGGTATAGACGTTCTTTGGCTCGAGTAATCGCTACATACATCAAGCGGCGCTCTTCCTCTAAACCATTTTGTTCATTGATGCTATTTTCGTGAGGGAATAAGCCTTCTTCAAGCCCTGTAATAAATACCGAGATGAACTCCAAGCCTTTTGCAGAGTGCACTGTCATTAATTGCACAGCATCTTGCCCTGCTTGCGCTTGATTATCGCCAGCCTCCAATGAAGCGTGCGATAAGAATGCTGCTAATGGTGAAATCTCTACTGTGCCTGGTGCATTTTCACCAGGAAGCATGGCGGCAGCGGCATCCTGACCATATCCCTCTTCTGCAATGAAGGCAGTCGCAGCGTTAATTAATTCTTGTAAATTTTCTACGCGATCTTGCCCTTCACGCTCCGAGAGGTAATGCTGAATCAAGCCACTGTGCCCAATCACAAACTCGACGGTTTCAGGCAAAGTATTGTGGCGTGTTGCTTCACGCATGTGATCTACCAAGCGCACGAAACCGCTAAGTGCGGCACCAGCTTTACCTTCCAAGGAAGATGCTGCGGTATACAAAGAGCATTGCTGTACTCTGGCAGCGTCTTGTAGTGCCTCAATCGATCTTGCACCAATACCACGTGTTGGGAAGTTAACCACTCTTGAGAAAGAAGTGTCGTCATTAGGATTTTCAAGTAGGCGCATATAAGCAAGTGCGTGTTTGATTTCCGCGCGCTCAAAGAATCGTAATCCACCGTAGACTCGATAGGGAATACCTGCAGAAAATAATGCATGTTCAATGATCCGCGACTGGGCATTGCTCCTATATAGAAGAGCAATCTCCGTTCGTTTGATGCCACTACCAACTAAAGCTTTAATTTCATCAACTAGCCAAGCAGCTTCTGCATGGTCGCTTGGCGCATCAAAGATACGCACTGGCTCACCATGGCCTGCATCAGTATGCAGATTCTTACCAAGCCGCTCTGAGTTATTGGCGATTAAATGATTTGCTGTATCCAGAATATGCCCATGTGAGCGATAGTTCTGCTCCAACTTCACCATCATGGGATGAAACTGTTTTTCATAAAGCCGCATATTTTCAACATCAGCACCGCGGAAAGCGTAAATACTTTGATCGTCATCCCCTACTGCAAATACTGAACTACTACCAGCACCACTCACATTAATCCGACTGCCCTCATGTCCTGATAGTAATTTGAGCCAGGCATATTGGAGGGCGTTAGTATCTTGAAACTCATCGATCAAGATATGACGAAAACGTTCTTGGTAGTGAGTCCGAATCGCTTCACTATGTTTTAGTAATTCATAGCTACGCAAGAGTAGCTCAGCAAAATCGACAACGCCTTCGCGCTGGCATTGTTCATCGTAGGCAGCATAGAGTTGCGCCATCTTTGCCTGAAAGTCATCGCCGACCGATAAATCTTTAGCGCGCTGCCCCCGTTCTTTAGCGTGAGCAATAAAGTACTGAAGTTGTTTTGGAGGGTACTTTTCATCATCAACCTTTAAACCCTTCAAAAGACGCTTAATGGCAGAAAGTTGATCCTGGGTGTCTAAGATCTGAAAAGTGGATGGTAAGCCAGCTTCTTTGTGATGGGCACGCAATAAACGATTACATAGGCCATGGAAAGTGCCAATCCACATGCCCCGCGTATTAATGGGCAACATGGCACTTAAGCGCACCATCATCTCTTTAGCGGCTTTGTTGGTAAAAGTCACCGCCAGGACGCCTATAGGCGATACCTGACCAGTCTGAATCAACCAGGCAATACGGGTTGTAAGGACGCGGGTCTTGCCGCTACCAGCCCCAGCCAGAATCAAGGCTGATCGAGCTTGGCCATCTTCAGTGACAGGCGGGAGGGTTACTGCCTCGCGCTGTTCTGGATTGAGGTTCGCGAGCAAGTCAGAGTACATCGCCCCAATTATAATTTGCCTCTTATGCCAAATGCCTCAAATACCCCTAATTCTCCATCTGCCAGTTTGGCAGACGAGCTCGCTAAATCCTATGAACCTGCCCCTATCGAAGCTTACTGGGGACCAGAGTGGGAGAGAAGAGGGATTGCCAATGCCAGCATGGATGAAGGTAAGGCTGATTTTTCAATTCAATTACCACCCCCCAACGTCACTGGCACCCTTCATATGGGTCACGCTTTTAACCAAACCATTATGGATGGCCTGGTTCGTCATGCCCGCATGTCTGGTAAAAATACTTTATGGGTGCCGGGTACCGACCACGCTGGTATTGCCACACAAATTGTTGTTGAGCGCCAGCTCGATGCACAAAAGGTTTCACGTCATGACTTAGGTCGTGAAGCCTTTTTAGAAAAAGTGTGGGAGTGGAAAGAAACATCTGGCAATACCATCACCCGTCAAATTCGTCGCCTAGGTGCTTCGATTGATTGGGATAAAGAATATTTTACGATGGACAGCAAGATGTCCAAAGCGGTAGTTGAGGTGTTTGTTCGACTACATGAGCAAGGTTTGATTTATCGCGGTAAGCGTTTAGTGAACTGGGATCCTGTTTTAGGAACCGCAGTATCCGATCTCGAGGTGGTGAGTGAGGAAGAAGATGGTTCGATGTGGCATATTCGCTATCTACTCACTGATGGCTCAGGCCACTTGACCGTAGCCACCACTCGCCCCGAGACCTTGCTAGGTGACGTAGCAGTCATGGTCAATCCAGAGGACGAGCGCTATAAACACCTGATTGGCAAGTCAATCAATTTACCTTTATGTGATCGTGAAATTCCAATCATTGCAGATGATTACGTTGATTTGAACTTTGGTACTGGCGTGGTGAAGGTAACACCTGCGCATGACTTTAATGACTACGCAGTTGGACAACGTCATCAATTGCCATTGATCAACATCCTAACTTTGGATGCCAAGATCAATGAAAATGCGCCAGTTGCTTACCAAGGCATGGACCGTTTTGCCGCACGCAAACAAGTTGTCGCTGATTTAGATGCCACAGG
>CANHLB010000118.1 GCA_947461335.1 Burkholderiaceae bacterium
AGGTGCCCATCCTTGACTTGGGTGGGAGCTAACAAACTCCGCCAGAATTTTTGTGACTGGTGGGGCGTTCAGATCAGCTGCTGCAGCGATAGCGTGAGACATGTGATTTCCTATAAATGGTAAGAATATAAAGAGTAGTTAAATAGATTAAATCAGTCGATTTCAATATTGCGATCTTTAGCCACTTTAGCCCAACGTGCAATATCGTCTTTGATGTAGCTGCCAAATTGGTTTGGTGTCATTGGCATTAATGTCATGGCCTCACTCGTCATTTTTTCTGAGAAGTCAGGCAAGGCCAGCACTTGATTCAGTTCTGTATTTAATTTTGCAACGATTGCAGGCGGCAAATTAGCAGGGCCAACTACGCCATACCATTGCTGACCATCAAAACCGCTGTATCCCAATTCTTTAAAGGTAGGAATAGTGGGTGCTGCTGGACTTCGTTTAGCTCCGGTTACAGCAAGGCCACGAACACGATTGGAGTTGATATATGGCAAGCCTGCAAATAGAGTGGGGAACATCGCCTGAGTCTGACCAGCTAATAAGTCAGTATAAGCAGGGCCTACACCACGGTATGGTACGTGCACCATAAATATTCCTGCGGCCAATTTCAATTGCTCCATACCCAGATGAGTAAGGGTGCCAGGACCTGCTGAGCCGTAACTCAGTTTGGCAGGGTTCTTTTTGGCGTAATCAATAAATTCTTTAAAGTTTTTAATCGGTAGCTCTGGATTAACGATTAATACGTTTGGTGTGGCACCAATCATGCCAATGGGTGTGAAGTCCTTAATTGCATCGTAAGGAAGCTTACGAACTGCAGGGTTGGTGCCATGAGTGCCTACATAGGCGATCATCAATGTATAGCCATCAGCTGGCGCTTTTGCAACTGCTTGGGAGGCAATAGAGCCACCCCCACCACCCACATTCTCAACTACGACTGTTTGACCAAGAGAGCGGGAGAGTTTTTCTGCGACTGCTCTAGCAATATTATCGAGTCCTCCACCTGCGGCAACAGGGGCTATGAGCTTAATGGGTTTAAGCGGGTAGCTTGTAGCAGCATTTTGCGCCTGTGCCCCTATGCTAATAGTTAAACTAGCAATAGTGGCAATACAGGATAAAAAAATCGGCTGTGGCCGATTTCTCGTTTTAGACATGTCTCAAATCCAGATTATTGTGATGTATTAAGGTAATCTTATGAAGTAATTTTACTATTGATGACGAATCTATTTTGATTAAGGAAATACCATGATTTTGGAACATTGCGACATAGAAATTGACCCAGCTAAGCAAAAAGAGTTTGAAGAGGCTATTTTGCGGGGAGTGGATACAGTGATCTCTAAGGCAAAGGGCTTTAAGGGATACAAGGTAAATCACAGTATGGAAACCCCATCCCGCTACTTATTACTGATTTACTGGGATAGTCTTGAGAGTCATACGGTAGATTTTCGTGGATCTACAGCCTTTGCAGATTGGCGTGCCATTGTTGGCCCTTTCTTTGCAAAGCCTCCGCATGTAGAGCATATGACCTTGGTCGGCAAATCAACTTAAATGACCTAACCCGCCTTAAGTTTTTTCCTAATCGAGTGCTCGATTGGAATGGAGTTGAGAGTGGGCTCAAGAGCTTCACGTTCATCAAAGACAAAGCAACTGCCTTTGTAGTGTGCAGAGCCTACTTCCTCAAAATACTTGAGGATGCCGCCTTCTAATTGATAGCTATGTTGCATACCAATCTCGCGCATATAGAGTCCTGATTTTTCACAACGAATTCCGCCAGTACAAAAGCTCACTAAGGTTTTGTCTGCAAGTGCTTCTTTATGTGCTGAAATTGCTTTAGGAAATTGGGTAAACTTTTCAATATTAAAGTGCAGAGCATTTTCAAAGGTACCGTACTCTACTTCAAAGGCATTTCGAGTATCTACCATGACTACAGGGCGTCCTGAGTCATCGGTACCGCGATCAAGCCACTCTTGTAATTTTTTAGGTGTAATGAAATTGGCGCGACCCTCTTCTGGCCGAATCATCGGGTGGTTCATGCGGATGATTTCATTTTTGATTTTGATCAACATCTTTTTGAAGGGTTGCTCCTCAGACCAACTTTCTTTTGTTTCGAGGGCCTTAAAGCGAGAGTCAGCTCGCAACCAATCCAAAAAGCCACGTAACTCAGGTTCTTTTCCAGCCAGAAAGAGATTAATTCCCTCGCCAGTGAGCAAAATGGTGCCTTTAAGCTCTCTAGCCTTACATTCATTCTGTATTTTGGTGCGCAATTCTGGCAGGCCATCAAGGCTGACAAATAAATATGCGGCAATATTCAAAATAGACTTCATTTTCTCTCTCTTCACGCTACTTCACCATTATCGAACAAATGGGCTATAGGGGTGTTAATCTTGAGGTCTTATGCAAAGGAGACAAGCCATGCTGTATTTAGTAAAAATAGCCAAAAGAGCCCTGTTTATAGCCTTAATGACTCTGGGAACCGGAAGTCTAGTTCTGGCTCAAAGCACTGGAGTGGGGACTTGGCCCACCCAAAAACCGATTCGTCTGATTGCAGTATTTCCACCCGGTGGATCAGTAGATCAAGTGGCTCGTGTTCTTGCACCAGTTTTGCAAGCAGAATTAAAGCAAAACGTGATTGTTGAAAATATTGGCGGGGCATCTGGTGTGATTGGTACTTCCGCAATGACAAGGGCTGATCCGGACGGCTATACCTTTGCGGTAGTGTTTGATACTCATGGCGTCAATCCAAGTCTTAAAGATAAACTTCCCTATGACACCATTAAAGATATTGCACCTGTCATTTTGGTGGGTACTTCCCCAATGGTATTGGTGGCAAGTAAGAACTCAGGCATCACAAGTTTCAAACAACTTGCAGAAATGTCTAAGTCGGGTAAACAATTTAGCTATGGCTCTATTGGCATTGGCAGCTTAGGCCACCTAGCAATGGCGCGCCTTGCTAAGCAAGCAGGCTTTGATTGGAACCACATTCCCTATCGCGGTGGTGGACCCTTAATGCAAGATGCGCTTGGTGGGCAGGTGCAGTTGGCGATTGGCTCAGAGTTTTTGGTTAAGCCGCATATTGAGAGTGGCAGCTTAATTCCGTTGGTGATTACAACTACCAAAAGAGTTCCCGGATTACCGAATGTACCAACAGTTGCTGAAAGTGGTTTTCCTGGATTTAGTGCTCCAGCTTGGTGGGCAGTCTTAGCCCCAGGCAAGACGCCAACAGCCATTGTGGATGCGATGAACAAGGCTTTGAATAAGGCTTTGAAAACTCCAGTAGTTGCCGAGAAATTTAAATCTCAAGGAATTGAAATTGTTGGAGGCACTCCAGAAACTGCGCGTGACTTCATTGGCAAGCAAATTGGTATTTGGGGTAAGTTCGTAATCGAGAACAATATTAAAGAAGCTAGCCAATAGAAAGTGCCTATGTCTGAACGTTTAATTCCTTATCAACCGATGGATTTGGCAGAGCCTGCTGAACTAGTGGCCGCTATTCGCGAAAGGCGTGGCGGTCAGTTTATCAACTTAGATCGTATGCTCTTACACAGCGTACCAATCGCTAAGGGCTGGAATCATTTCGTTGGTGAAATCCGCAACAACCTTTCTTTAGATCCTAAGTTGCGTGAGTTAGCCATGTGTGGCGTAGCTGTACTGAATGGTGCGGAGTATGAATTTTTTCATCATGCACCTCCTTTTAAGAAGGCCGGTGGCACTGAAGAGCAAGTCCAGGGACTCAGATTGATTGGTCAAGCCAGTTTTCCAAGAAATCTTTTTACACAACTAGAAAATGACGCAACGGATTTAACGTTTCAGATGACGCGCAATATCAAGGTCGATCCTGAATTGATGAAACGCTTACAAAAAGAACTCGGTAGTACCAATACAGTAGAGCTGGTAACCGTGGTAGCTGCTTACAATATGGTGTCTCGTTTCTTGATCGCTTTGGACATTCATCCAGAAGATCACCCTCCGGCTTGATGTTCTAATGATTCATTGGAGGGAAGGTGAGCAATCTTATTCTGCAAAGTGGCATTCAGAAAATGGTATTGCGCCTCATAAAAAAGTTCAGATTGCAGACGACACCCTCACAGCGGATACAGCTTACCGCTTGGCATGTGAGGGTACAGCGATGCTCTACAAGGGTGATTTTCAGAATGCCAGACAACTTCTGCAGGCTTTAGTCAGAAGAGTTGATAAGCCATCCAAAAAATCTTCTAGAGTCGACAGAGTTGCAAAAGAGAAAACAAAAAGTCCTCTAGATGCTTTTAATCTCCATCGCCTAGCGCAGTCACAAAGGGCGCGTATTTTAGGGATGGTGCTCATCCCAATCAATGCTGACCACAGTATTTCATTAAGGCGCGCACCCGATGTAGCGCGGGCCTGTTTTGAGGTATTTGGAGAGCAGACAGAACCTTATGTGATATCTCTCAGGGAATTGCTCGGCGTCATTAGTGCTCATGAGTGGCGCAAGAAAGGCGTACCAGTTTTAGCTAGGGACGATGAAGAGATTCGTATTCATCCGCACTATGGGGTGTTCTCTCCAATCCGTGGGGAATATATTGAATTGGTTCTCAAAGCACCATTACCAGTCGCCATTCAGAAGGAATCGATTGCATTTGATATTGGCGTGGGAACAGGCGTCCTATCCGTTGTGCTGGCAATGCGAGAAATTAAACAGATTATCGGAACCGATCAAGATGATCGTGCCATAAGTTGTGCCAAGGAAAATATCAAGCGCTTAAAATTAAACGAGCAGATTGCAATTTTCAAGACCCATTTATTTCCAGAAGGAAAGGCAGCGCTCATTGTTTGCAATCCACCATGGCTACCAGCAAGACCTAGCTCTTCACTAGAGCATGCTGTATATGACCCGGAGAGCCAAATGCTAAAAGGGTTCTTAAGTAAGCTAAAGGATCACCTATTGCCTGGTGGTGAGGGCTGGCTCATTCTTTCTGATCTTGCCGAGCATTTAGCTTTACGTAGTAGAGAAGAATTACTTGCTTGGATCGAAGCCGCTGGCTTGAAAGTAATCGCACGTTTAGATACCAAACCACAACATCAAAAGGCATTTGATAAAACAGATGCACTGTATGCTGCGAGATCTAAAGAAGTCACTTCTCTCTGGCGTTTAGCTTCAAAGTAATACCACATCAAATAGCCCTATAAGACCCGTCCCCATTGGGATTATGGTTGTTAATCAACTGCATCACCCTTAAAATCGTTGAGAACTATAGTTCATTACTGTAAGTCTTGTCAGTAAGTGAGCATCATTTTTCTCATTGATAGTTTAAGGAAGTCATTTGCTCTGTAGCTTGTTTCCTAGAAATGCATTGCTCATTTCAGGTGTAGTGACCTCTCATTTATTGGTTTTACTAGGGCTTTTATCAGCACCTCTCATGAGAGTTCATCCATATGCGCCAGAGCCTCTTATAGTTAGCTTGTTAGGTGATAGTGCGACATCATCTTTGCGTAAAAAATCTGATGCTTCACCTCTAGCAAGAGCATCATCAAATGCCAAAAGTTACAACTCAAGCCTTCCTAATGAATCCCATGCATTTGGCGATAGCCAGGGGAATGGCCATTCAGGAAATGGGTCTGCTAGATCAGCGATGCATAGTCCTAAACCCCATTATCCGCTGGCGAGTAGGCGACTTAGAGAGCAGGGTTTAGTGATAGTGAGGTTATGCGTAAACGAACAAGGCATTGTGGATCAGGCTGATGTCACTAAAAGCTCAGGCTTTGAGGGCTTGGATCAATCCGCCCTCAAAGCCCTAGTGTTATGGAGATTTTCACCAATGAAATCATCTGCCATCAGCGTTTCTTCGCAGTGCTTTCAGACTCCCGTTCAATTTACTTTAGAGGGTTAGTATTTGAGCGAGCAAAATACTTCGAATCTAGCGTCAGCTTCCATTCAATCTCCCCATCATTTGCCCAAGACTATTTCAAGTGAAGTTCTCATGGGGCATATGAAGCAGATTTTTATTTTGCACGATGGGCATTCATATCAATTACGCATCACTAAATTAGGAAAACTCATTTTGACGAAGTAAATATG
>CANHLB010000119.1 GCA_947461335.1 Burkholderiaceae bacterium
CTGCCGTGAATCAACTAGGCATTGGCCCACAAGGACTTGGTGGTGACGGAACCGCCTTTGCAGTCCAAGTAGAACTTGCACATACTCACATCACCATGAATCCTGTGGCTGTCAATATGCAGTGCCATTCTGCACGGAGAGCTCGAGCTACCTTTACGCCCACAGGCGTTCATTACGGATTCTAGGAAGACAAAAATGGCTCATTACAACCTTCCAACACCTGTGAGCGAAGAAGCGATTCGCAAGCTTCGCATTAACGACACTGTGACATTGCAAAACACACTGTTTGGTATTCGCGATGCGACACAAATTCAGATGTTTGATCATAGTCGCAAGACTCATTTTGATTTAAATGGTCATGCAGTGATTCATACAGCGCCTAATGTACGCAAAGTTACCGTGAGTAAAGAATTCCCTGCTGGCTACGAGCCGATCTGCATTGGCACCACTACCTCAGATCGTATGGAACGCTTTACTCGACCCTTGATGACACAAAATGGTGTGCGCATGATTGTTGGCAAAGGGGGCTTACGTGAAGGGTCTGCGCAAGCGTTTAAGGAAATTGGTGGAGTATATCTGGCCATTATTGGTGGTACCGCAGCACTCGAGACCACTTGGATAGAGCAAATTGAAGATGTGGATATGGACGACCTCAATCCAGAGTCACTCTGGCGTTTCAAGATCAAAGATTTTGGACCTTTATTAGTGGCAATGGATAGTCATGGTGGGAGTATTTATCAGGAAGTAAAGGGTGATGTGGCTCGCAAAAAAGATGCAGTACTTAAAAGTCTAGGAATTACCTCATGAGCCCTATTCCAACCATTGAAACGGATATCTTGATCCTGGGGTCTGGGGGTGCAGGCCTCTTTGCAGCCTTACATGCACATCAAGAAAATCCTAAATTAGATATTACGATCGCAGTGAAGGGTTTGCTAGGTAAGTCTGGTTGTACTCGTATGGTTCAAGGTGGTTACAACGTGGCATTAGCTGAAGGTGATTCAGTTGAACGCCATTTCATGGATACGATTGAGGGTGGTAAATGGCTCTCAGATCAAGATCTTGCTTGGACCCTAGTCAACAAAGCAGTTGAGCGTATTCATGAGTTAGAAAATGAGTTAGGGTGCTTTTTTGATCGTAATCCTGACGGTACGGTCCATCAAAAAGCATTTGCTGGCCAAACCTTTGACCGCACCGTTCATAAAGGTGACTTAACAGGCATTGAGATTATCAATCGCTTGGCCGAACAGGTGTGGGCGCGGGGAATCAACCGCTTAGAAGAGCATCGCGCTATTGAATTAATCCATAGTAAGGATGGCAATTCTCTTGCAGGCGTCTTGATGTTAAATATGCAGACAGGGGAATTTCTATTGGTTCGTGCCAAAGCTGTCTTGCTTGCTACGGGCGGTGGCCCGACGATGTATAAATACCATACACCGTCGGGGGATAAGAGTTGTGATGGCTTAGCAATGGCATTGCGTGCTGGCCTCACTTTGCGTGACATGGAGATGGTACAGTTTCATCCCACGGGATTATTGGCTGGGCCAGGCACTCGCATGACAGGCACAGTCATTGAGGAAGGCCTGCGTGGAGCTGGTGGTTATTTGCTCAATGGTAATCAAGAGCGCTTTATGGGTAACTATGATCCACGCAATGAACGTGCCACAAGAGATATTGTTTCTAGATCAATCAATTCAGAAATC
This sequence comes from Burkholderiaceae bacterium, assembly GCA_947461335.1. Taxonomy (GTDB): domain Bacteria; phylum Pseudomonadota; class Gammaproteobacteria; order Burkholderiales; family Burkholderiaceae; genus Polynucleobacter. The sequence continues at coordinate 1,701 of CANHLB010000119.1, forward strand.
CGTGCTGGAAGAGCAACTCCAAATGGGGGTGTTTATATTCAAATGAGCCATTTAGGCCCTGAGAACGTCCGCAAACTATTTAAGGGTATGGTCGAGCGTTGTGCCGATAGCGGATTTGATTTGACTAAGGATTTGGTTGAGGTTGTTCCAACTGCTCACTACATGATGGGCGGTTTAGTCTTTAAGAAGGATTGCACTACTGAATTGCCAGGTCTTTTTGCTGCTGGCGAAGACACTGGCGGCGTACATGGTGCCAATCGCTTGGGTGGCAATGGCGTTGCTAACTCAACAGTATTTGGTGGCATCGCTGGAGAGACGATGGCTCGCTGGGTTAGCTCACAGCAGTTAAGCGAATGCAATATGGAAGAGGTGATGGCAAGTGTTCATGAGCATGAAGCACCATTACAAAAAGCGCCTGGCGATATTGAGGCTATTCGAGATGCTCTAGCTGAGTGCATGTGGAATGACGTTGGCATTTCAAGAACTAGAGAAAGTTTAGAGCGAGCACGCCAAACTTTGCAGCAGTTAGCATCCCAATTAAAGCAAATGGGTGTTGGTGAGATACAGAGGCAATATAGTAATACTTGGCAGGATTGGATGAACTTACAAAATCTGATTCTGGTAAGCCAAGCTGTCACTGAAGCTGCTCTTGCTAGAGAGAATTCGAGGGGCGCCCATTACCGTGAAGATTTTCCAGAGCCAGGATCTCTTGAAAACTCTTATTACACAGCAGTGAACTTCAACCATCAAGAGTTGAGCATTAAAAATCTTCCCGTTCAATTTACGATGATTAAGCCTGGGCAGACGATATTGGTTGAGGCTTAATTATTTTTGATTTGATTGAGCCTCTCCAATTTATATTGGCGATTCTGATTATTTTCCTCGCCTATTTTATTTTTGGGATTTCAGGATTTGGATCATCGATTATTTCAGTGCCCTTACTTGTGCAGATGTATCCCCTTAAAGAAGTAGTCCCAATGATGGTCATTATCGATCTTTGCGCCTCTTTGTACGTCGGTAAAAAATCTTCTCAGGATGCCAATATAAAAGAGCTGAAATGGCTTTCTCCATTCACTCTAATCGGGATGATTTTAGGTATTGTTTTATTGGTTTATGCGCCGAGTGAGCCACTATTAGTAACCTTGGGATGTTTTGCTGCAATCAATGGTGCTAGAGTATTGTGGCAACGCAATTCAGAAATGAGTGAACCAATTAACAAGTGGTGGGCTGCACCATTTGGATTTTTTGGGGGTGTATTCACTGCATTGTTTGCTACTGGTGGAGCGATTTACGCATCCTATCTTGGCTTGCGTATCAGTGACCCTAAGGTTGTGAGAGCCACTATGGCATTTGCAATATTCATACTGACTTTATTGCGCCTAACTTTAATGCTGATTACTGGCTTGATTCTGAGTTGGCCAGTCATTGGATTGGCAGTTTGCCTAATGCCAGCTACTTTTCTCGGTATTTGGGCTGGAACCCATGTCCATAAAAAGTTGAACAATATGGCAATGCGAGTTGCTTACGGTTCTATTTTGCTATTTGCTGGAACTACCTTACTAGTGCGCCAGTTAATTTAAAAGTTAAGGACGGCTTTCTAAGGCGCATCCTTAACTCATCACTATTGGGCTTGAATATTGCGAGCCTTAATGACTTTTGCCCAGTTGGCGGATTCATTTTTGATTTGAACATCTAGCTGCTCTTTGGGAGTGTTCAAAATTGCAGTGAGACCATTAATTTCCAGACTCTTGCGCATTGCGTCTGATTCCAATGCCTTTTGAGTTGCAGCATATATCTTTTCTTGAATAGCCTTTGGGGTGCCCGCTGGTGCAGCTAGCGTAAACCAACCCATATTAACGAATCCTGGAATCGCTGCTTCTGAAACAGTGGGAACATCAGGCAATTGCGCCACTCTTTTGCTGCTGGTAATGGCTAGAGCTTTAATATTTCCGGCTTTTGCAAAGCCTGCTGCTGCTGGAAGGTTGCCAACCATAAAATCGATTTGCCCAGAGACCAAATCATTAAGAGCTGGTGCTTCACCTTTATAGGGTATGTGGGTAGCAGTAATTCCAGCTGCGTAAATAAAATTTTCCCCTGCCATATGAACCTGACTGCCAATACCAGCAGAGCCAAAAGTCAACTCCTTTGTTTTTGCTAAAGCAATCAGCTCTTTTAAATTATTGACTTTTAGATTTGGGTTGACTGATACAAGCATTGGCCCTCCAGCTACTGCGGAAATATAAGTGAGATCGGCAATGTAATTTAAAGGAAGATTTTTATATAAGTAGGGGTTAACTGTCATCATGCTACCCGAAGCAAGAAGCAAGGTGTAACCATTGGGAGGTGAGTTGGCAACAACTTCAGCGCCAATATTGCCTCCAGCTCCACCTTTGTTTTCGACAATGACATTTTGACCAAGAATAGTAGTCATTTGTTGCGCAAAAATTCTTCCAAGAATATCAGTGGTACCGCCGGGAGCAAAGGGAATGATCAATTTAATGGGTTTATCTGGCCAACTCTGAGCTTGCGCAATTGAAGGCGCAGTAATAAAGGCTAGTGTCCCCAGACTAAAGAGTGCACATCGTAAAGCGGTAATCAATTCTTTCCCAAACATTTTGCTCCTCCAGTTTTAATAATATTTTTTATCTTAGCTCTAATTTCATTTAACAAGCACTATTTTTAAAAAATAGGGCGTCTGCTTGCAAGTGATTTAAATCATCTATATGATATGGATATGTCTACTATTTTGATCTCTGAGTTTATTACTAGTCAAGCCCTAGATACCCTGCGTTCTAAAAATAAGGTTATCTATGAGCCTGATCTATATAAAGATCGCACAGCTTTAATTGCTGCAATGCAAAATATTGATGCGCTCATTGTTCGTAACTTGACTCAGGTGAATGAAGAAATCTTACTTGCTTCGCCGAGCCTAAAAGTTGTTGGTCGCTTAGGGGTTGGACTTGAGAATATTGAGTTGCCAGCTTGTGCCAAACGCAATATTAAAGTGATTCCCGCAACAGGGGCTAATGCTGAATCAGTGGCTGAATATGTTGTCGGAGCTGCGGTTGCCTTAACCCGTGGATTTATACCTGCAACCATAGCAACCCTCAAGGGAGAGTGGCCACGCCCCCGTTTTTCTGGCTATCATGAATTTTTAGGCCAGACATTAGGTATCGTAGGCTTTGGCAGTATTGGTAGAGTAGTTGCCAAAAAGGCACATGCTTTTGGCTTGCAATGTGTGGCCTATGACCCAATGCTCTCTGGAGACTCAGTTGTTCTTGATGGTTTTTCAGTCCCTTTACTGAAACTAGATAAATTACTCTCTAAAAGTGATGCAGTTTCTTTACATCTCCCTTATTTACCTGAAACTAAGAATTTGTTTAATGCGGCAACGCTTGATCAGATGAAAGAGGGCGCTTGTCTAATTAATACTGCGCGAGGTGGGATAGTAGATGAAATGGCATTAGCTGAGCGACTGCGTTCAGGACGTATTGGTGGTGCTGCCATTGATGTCTTTGCTGCGGAACCTGCAAAGGATTTAAGTCATTTTTCAGGAATTGAGAACCTTATTCTGACCCCACATATTGCGGGAGTGACGCATGAGAGTAATGAGCGTGTTAGTCAAATGATTGCCGATGAGGTCAATCGGTATTTGGGGGTTTGAAATGAAATTATCCTATGACAAGATGGTTCAGTTAGCGACGTCTGGATTAAAGGCGGCAGGTATCGGAGATAAGGCTGCTTTTGAAACAGCACAATTTTTAGCGCTTGCTGAATTAGATGGCTTAGCTTCACATGGGCTGGCCCGAGTTTCCCAGTATGCAGGCCATGCAAAAAATGGCCGTGTTGAGCTGGCTCCTAAAATTAAAGTACGTCCGTTTAAAACCTCTGCAGCTTTAGTAGATGCTTGTGACGGCTTGGCTTTTCCGGCCCTTCGTTTTGCAACAGATTTATCAGTTAACCTTGCCTCAAAAAACGGGGTTGGTCTTGTGGCAGTCACTAATAGCCACCATTTTGGCGTTGCTGGTCATTTTGCTGAAGCCGCTGCACGTGCAGGTTATATCTCTTTGTTGTTTGGTAATACTCCAGCTGCAATGCCAATGGTTGGGGGTAGCAAAGCTATGTTTGGTACAAACCCTTTAGCCGCAGCATTTCCAGTTACTAAGCGTGATCCCTTAGTAATTGATATGTCCTTATCAGCAGTTGCACGTGGCAAATTATTGGTTGCTGCAAAGAGGGGTGAATCTATTCCTGAGGGTTGGGCATTAACAGCGGATGGCAAGCCAACAACAGATCCACAAGAGGGGCTTAAAGGCTTGATGGTTCCATTGGGCGGTGATAAAGGC
>CANHLB010000120.1 GCA_947461335.1 Burkholderiaceae bacterium
CTGGATGAAACAAATCCTACATAGAGCTTATTCTAAATTAGGGTAATACGGTTGAGGGTTTCCCCTTGAGTAATAGGGATTTTTATGATGCATTGCAGCAATGAAAATCGCTTATTTTCTGGTTTTGATTTGCTCTTTTTGGCTCATGGCGCATGAGTACACTACGTAAGCATGAAACCCACCATCAAAATTGACTTTATATCCGATATCGGCTGCCCGTGGTGTGCAGTTGGTCTAGGAACCCTGGAACAAGCCATTGAGCGACTAAAAGACCAAGCAGAGTTTGAAATTCGATTTGAACCCTTTGAGCTCAATCCTCAGATGCAGCTTGGTGGGGAGAATGCCATTGAGTACCTCAGTAAAAAATATGGCATTTCTGAGCAACAGGTCTTGGCCAATCAAATTGAAATCAGAAAGCGCGCAGCAGCAGCTGGTTTTCATTTTCATCCAGATGGTCGTAAGAAGATCTACAACACTTTTGACGCGCATCGCCTTTTGTACTGGGCTGCACAAGAATATGGCTTAGACAGTCAGCTGCGATTGAAGAAAGAGTTCTTTAATACGTATTTTTGTCTTGCAGCCAATTTTGATGATCGAAGTCATTTATTGGATGCAGTTCGAAGGGCTGGTTTAGACCCAGACGAAGCAAGTAGGGTTTTAGAGAGCAGCCTCTATATAGAAGACGTGAGGGCGAAAGAAGCTCACTATACAAATCAGGGCATTAATGCCGTCCCATCGCTTATTTTGAATGGGCAGTATTTGTTGCAAGGTGCACAGCCCTTGGAGACTATAGAGGCTTCTTTAAAAAGCTTATTAGATAAATCTGAGCAAGCTATATAAAATTTATTCAGTAAAATTATTAGTTGCCCAATCAATGTAAGGAAAGAGATGAGTAATAAACCTAAGGTTTTAGTAGCGAGAGCAATATTCCCTGATTTGCTGGCCAAGTTAGAGGAGTCTTTTGAGGTTCGCTCTAATCAGGCTGATCAAGTCTTTACCCAAGAAGAGCTGCAAAAAGAACTTGCTAGCGTGGCTGGCGCTTTGGTAACTGGTAGCGAGCGCATTGATGCGGCTGCATTGGCTCATGCTAAAGATTTAAAAATAGTAGCCAATATTTCAGTGGGCTATAACAATTTTGATGTGCCTGCAATTACTGCTGCAGGTGTCATGGCTAGCAATACGCCGGATGTATTAACTGATAGCACTGCTGATTTTGGTTTTGCATTACTGATGGCTACAGCACGGCGTGTTACTGAGTCGGAGCGCTGGATTAGAGATGGGAAGTGGGACAAATGGTCGATTGTTACCAACCCCCTGGGTATGGATTTGCATCACAGCACGCTAGGCATTATTGGGATGGGGCGCATTGGCCAAGGCATTGCAAAGCGTGCTTTAGGGTTTGGTATGAAGGTCATTTACCATAACCGCAGTCGCCTGCCTGAGGCCGATGAAAAAGCCTGTGATGCGAAATATGTTTCTAAAGAGGAATTACTTCGTACTGCAGATCACGTCATCTTGGTATTGCCGTATACGTCAGAGAATCATCACACCATTGGTGCTAAAGAAATTGCGCTCATGAAGCCGACCGCAACCCTAGTCAACATTGCACGCGGCGGCATTGTCGATGACGCAGCTTTAGCCCAAGCCCTCAAGGAGAAAAAGATTTTCGCAGCTGGCTTAGATGTATTCGAAGGTGAGCCTAAGGTACACCCTGAGTTGCTAAAACTGAGTAATGTTGTTTTAGCTCCGCATATTGCTAGTGGAACTGAAAAGACCCGTAGAGCAATGGTAGATTTAGCAGTAGAAAATTTACGCGCTGCACTGACGGGTAAAAAACCACCAAGCCTCATCAATACAGAAGTATTTAAAGCTTAGTAAAAAAGGAATGCTGAAAGAAGTCAGTGCTAAAAAATAAAGCCGAGGATACTCGGCTTTATTACTTTATGCGTATGAAGTTTGGTGAACTACTCAGCGTCAATCTCTTCCGGTAACTCACGCAAGGCTAATTCGATTCCACCAAATTTCCCAGCAACCCAGTTGTAGACTTTGCAAGCAACCCACAGTAAGCCAAAGCCTAATAAGGCATTGAGTATCAGTGCAGATAAGACCGTAAATCCCGGTATGGCGCCATCACGAATGAAGGCAACGAATAGGGCTAACAAAACAATCGGAACAGAGAAGCACAGATAAACCAAAACTAGGGTTTTGGCGGTGTGCATGGGGTCGAGGAAGACAAGTTCTTTTTTGCTAAGTTTCATGATGACGCAATCTTAAAGCAGTCCATCAAAAAGCGCTACATCTACCCAGTCGCCAGTAGAAATATTCCCTTGGTCATGAGCAAGGATGACAAAGCAATTTGCCTCACTCATGGAGCGTAAAACCCCCGCACCTTGGCTGCCAGTGAGTTTGACTGTTGGGCGCCCATCCCTGCCACGCCCTAAGATGGCACGTTGGAACTCAGTACGTCCAGGTTTCTTCCGAATCGGAGTCTCAGAGATCGCTTGGGTAATTGGTGGCTCAGTCTGATTTGCACCGTTGAGTTGCAAAAGAGCGCTCCTCACAAATTGGTAGAAAGTCACCATGACTGCGACAGGGTTGCCGGGCAAGCCAAAGAATAGCGTTTTACGAGCGGGTATTCTCCCCGCAATCGGTTTCAGCATTCCAAAAGCCATAGGGCGACCTGGTCGCATTGCAATTTTCCAAAAGCCGACATCGCCCAACTCTTGCATGATCTGTTTTGTGAAATCAGCTTCACCCACAGAGACGCCTCCTGAAGAGATGAGGACATCTGCTTTAGATGCCGCATCAATAAAAGCGTGCTTGAGAGAAGCGGGATCATCTCGCACAATACCGCAGTCAATGATCTCAAGGTTGAGGCGATTGAGTAAACCAGTCAGGCTATAGCGATTGCTATCATAGATGCTACCTGGATCCAATTTCTGATCCAAGGATCGCAATTCATCTCCGGAAGAGAGAATCGCTACCTTAAGCTTGCGCTTCACTTTGAGAGAAGAAATCCCCAGTGATGCAGCCAAACCTAAATCCGAAGGGCGTAGTAAACGACCGGCAGCAATTGCGGGCTTGCCTTGTTGCAAATCTTCACCACGCAAGCGACGATTATCACCAGGCTTTAATTGATTCTGATGGAACTCAATTAGAGTGGCATCTTGTGTACTAGTTAACTCTTGGGGAATGACGGTGTCACAACCGCCTGGCATGATTGCACCAGTCATGATTTTGAGACATTGACCTGCGCTGATTTCGCCTTCAAAAGGCTTGCCCGCATAAGCCGTTCCTACTATTTGCAAAGAGATATTGCCCTCGCTTGTAGTGAGGCATTCGCCATTAAAGGCGAAGCCATCCATTGCAGAGTTATCTGCCGCAGGAACATCAATTGGTGAAAGCAAGTCTTCTGCAAGGATGCGGTTAATAGCGTGATCTAGAGAAACGATTTCAATATCAGAGGGATCAGCGATTACATTTGATTCTTCGATTAAATCATCGACTAATTGAGAAATGGCTTTGCGTGCCTCATCAACATGTAGTGATGAAGTGAGAAGAATTGGACTATTTGGTGAGTGCTTCATGCGGATGCGTCTTCTAAGAGTTTTAATTCTTCAGGAGTATTGACGTTAGCAAATGCTTGCGCATCATCAAATACGACAGTACTACAACGCAATTCTTTGAACCAATGATCAATTTTGAGATCACCTTTTTGTAGATAACTCTCTAAGGGCTCTTGAAGGTCGGCTCGTAGTAAACAAAAAACCGGTTGTGCCCAGACTTTGCCATCTGTCTCCTTGCTTGAGGCATAGACCAACTGAAAATTACCCCGTTCCATTTCGGTAGCCAGCTTAGTACCTAAATCAGTTGGGAGCAGGGGGGAGTCGCAAGGAGTAGTTAATAGATAAGGGGTTTTGCACTCCTTGAGTCCAGCAGTAAAACCTGCAAGAGGCCCAGAAAAATCTGGTGTCTCATCCATGATAATGGGATAACCATAACTAGCGTACTTCGTAATGTTGCGATTGGCATTAATTAGAATCGATGCCACTTGATTTTTGAGTCTTGCTAAAGAGGATTCGATCAGAGGTTTGCCATGAAAAGGTATTAACCCTTTATCTATGCCACCCATTCGTTGAGCGCGACCGCCAGCCAATATAAGACCAGTGATTTGATCGGGAGAAATCATTAGCCACCAATGTAAGACATTTCGACCTTACGATGACCAATCGATTGGTTTGCAGTGTCAGAGCCACGGATCTCAGAGTAATGATCATCACGTGTTGCCCAGGTATTCATAATGGCATTTGCAATCTCTAGGTCACTTTTGCCCGAACGCAATAAGGTTTTGAAATCAAATCCTTCATTCGCAAACAGACAAAGATACATTTGGCCGTCTGTAGAAATCCGAGCGCGAGTGCATTCGTGGCAGAAGGTTTGGGTCACACTGGAGATAAGCCCAATCTCGCCAGAGCCATCCACGTAGCGCCAGCGCTGGGCGACTTCGCCAGAGTAATTTGCTTCGATAGCTTGCAATGGGAATACTTCATGAATTCTGGCGATCACTTCTTTTGAGGGAAGTACCTGGGCCATATTCCAGCCATTAGAGCTGCCTACATCCATGAATTCAATAAAGCGCAGGATTACACCACTACCTTTGAAATGCTTGGCCATGGCAATAATCTCATGATCGTTTGTACCTTTTTTGACCACCATATTGACTTTGATATTTTCAAAACCAGCTTCTTGAGCAGCTTTAATGCCATCTAAAACATCAGCTACCGGAAAATCGACATCGTTCATTTTTTTGAAGATCGCATCGTCTAAGCCATCTAAGCTAACAGTGAGTCTTTGTAAGCCTGCGTCTTTTAGGGCAGCAGCTTTCTTACGCAGGATGCTGCCATTCGTAGTTAAGGTAAGGTCAAGGGGTTTGTTATCTGGAGTGCGAACTTGCGCCAACATGGCAATGAGCACTTCTAGGTTTTTACGTAACAAGGGCTCGCCACCAGTGAGACGAATCTTTTCAACACCGAGAGTGGAAAAGATAGAGCTTAAGCGAGTAATTTCTTCAAAGCTCAGTAGCTCTTTATGCGAAAGATAGGGATAGTTCTGATCAAAGACTTCCTTAGGCATGCAATAAGTGCAGCGAAAGTTACAACGATCCGTTACTGAAATACGCAGGTCACGCAAAGTGCGACCGCGGGTATCTTTGGTGTTCGCATGAGCTGGGATCACTTGCGTGCCAATAGATGGCAAAAGACCTTTGCCTTCATTAATGCGAATAGGAATTACCTTAGGGATTGCTTTTTCAACCATGTGCTCAATTATGGCGGTGAAACGGTGTTTCTGCCAAACCGCCAAATATCCTTATGGGATAGATGACAGTCTGGAGAAAAGACTTCCAACAGTGCTAAACCGTTTTTTCTTGGCCGCCGGTTTCAACTAAAACCATAGGTCCCTCTGGGAGGGTTGCTGCAGGTTTAGGAGTTCTACCTAAGTTAGTTGGCTCAGGCTCTATCTGACTTTGTGCTTCTGCATGCTTAGAAGCATCAGTAGCGACCCAGATCATGCCAGCGGATTGCACAACGCTATGTAAAGGAGTTTCTTCCAGTGCCTTGAAGGCAACTTTTGGAAGTTCTGGTGCAGGTTTAGCAATGACCTCAATAGTAGAAACCGTAGCAAGGACTGCAACTGGTGCTGCACCTTGTGCTGGACGATTTGACGGACGTGGAGCACGTGGTGCTCTTTCAGCCCGCTCTTGTCTTGCCGCAGGTTTTGCATTACCAAAGCTATTTGCAAGATTATGAATCGGCATAGATGCAGAAGCGCCAGCCATCCCTACAGGAGGGCCTGCCGATGCTACAGTTGCATTAGGTGTATCACCTTCTGAACGCTCACGCTGACCACGACCACGGCCACGACGATTACGACCACGACCACGACGTTCTTCACCTTCAGCGCTTACTGCGGCTTCGCTACCAGGAGCAGCTTCAGTTGCAGGAGTTACTGCA
>CANHLB010000121.1 GCA_947461335.1 Burkholderiaceae bacterium
AAACATGCGATGCAAACCCAATAAAGTAGAGAGTAAAGCGGTAACCCATAGAACACCTGGGGCAATTTTACGAAGCAAAGTAGCATCTGCTCCAATGCCAAGTGGAAAGAGGCTCGTAACTACGACAAAGAAAAATAAGGCCGTTAATACCTCACTCTTACGGCGCATCACCAAGAGTAAATCACGGTGAATGATAGTAAATAAAGCGCTCATAAATCAAGCACCTGAAGATTTGGAAGCTTTACTTCTTGGTGACTCGTGAAAACAATCAGGCCATCGTGAGCAAGATGTTCAATCATTAAATTTTGTAACTCATGCACTGCATTGAAATCTAAGGCATTCAAAGGCTCATCCAAAATCCATAAGCGAGCCTGACGAGTTGACATACGAGCCATCAAGACACGTCGTTTTTGACCAGCAGACAAACAGTTAACAGGTAAAGTCTCACGTCCACGTAAACCAAAGCGCCACAAAGCCGATAAAGCCTTCTCTGTAGATAAGGCCACATTATCTAAAGCCGCATACATGAGGAGATTTTCTAAGGCAGTAAGATCTTCTTTGAGAGCATCACGATGCCCCAAAAATAGAAGTTCGCGATGATAAGAAAGTGGATCGATTGCAATGGATTTCTCGCCCCACAGTACTTGGCCAGCCTCGGGCTTTGATAAACCGGTTAGGAGGCGCAATAAACTGGTTTTACCCACTCCGTTTTCCCCGCGAACTTGCAGACAACCACCAGAAACTACGCGTAAGTTAAGGTTGGAAAATAATTGTCTTTCCCCACGCACACAACTGAGCCCACGGGCCTGGAGCACAAGTTCTGATTTACTGGAGATGGGCGAAAAATTATCTGTCATGAAGGCTTGGGGTTTGAATCAAATCACCCCAAGCATTGTCCAAGAGCCCATTAGGGCTGTCAAACAAGCAAAAGTGGATTCTAGAGAATATTCTCTTTTAATTCAGACGCTTAGCAAATTATAAGCGCTGTCAGATAGAACTGCTCCATTGCTAGAGAACCCTATTCTGGCCTGATGCCTGCGCTTTGAATGATCTTTCCCCAGCGTAGTGACTCTTTCTTCTGAAATGCACCAAATGCCTCAGGGCTCATGGCGTAATACTTAGCCCCCTCTGACTCTAGCTTTTTCTGTACCGCGGGCTGCTGCATGATTTTGCTTACATCGGCATGTAGCTTCTTCACTATAGCTGGAGGAGTTCCAACTGGAGCAAATAAGCCAATCCAATTTTTGACATCAAATCCAGGTAGTGTTTCGCTAATACTAGGTAAATCTGGCATCGATGGATCCCTATTTGCTCCAGTAACTGCTAAACCCCTTAACTTATCACTCTTCACATAGGGAAGAATCGTAGGCATCGTAGCAAACATCACTTGAGTTTGGCCGCCAATTAAATCAGTAATAGCCAGGGCATTTCCTTTGTAGGGAATATGCACCATATCAACCTTAGTAGTCATCACAAAAAGCTCTCCTGCCAAGTGGCTAGCAGTCCCAATACCACCAGAACCATAAGAAACTTTTCCAGGGTTAGCTTTCAGATAGGTAATTAACTCGCTGACATTCTTTACTGGAAGACTTGGGTTTACTGCTAATAGACCTTCGGCATCCAACACAAAAACTACTGGAACAAAATCTTTGAGTGGATCGTAAGGCATATTTTTTACAAGATAGGGGTTCACGGCGTGCGTGCCGATACTACCCATGATTAAGGTATAGCCATCGGCTGGAGATTTCGCCACAAAATCTGCTCCAATATTTCCTCCGCCGCCTGTCTTATTTTCAACAATCACGGGTTGGCCATAAGCTTCACTAAGACCCTGAGCAATGATGCGCGAGAAACCATCAGCAATCCCCCCCGTAGCGAATGGTGAAATGATCTTAATTTGGTGATTGGGATAATTTGTGGCCTGCGCAAAGCTAGCTTGATAACTCAGGAGACCAACGCAAAGAATAAAGGCCTGCGCAATTGCTTTCATATTAACTCTCAGAGGATTTGGGATGAAGTGGTGCAGCTGCTACACCTTGCACTTGATACTTTTTAATGAGTTCATTGACTAAGCCGCTACTAATGAAATCATATACGCAAGAACTTAAAAATTCAATTGACTCTAGATGAGATTTTTTGGTTGCGATTGCTTGCTGAATTCCTGTAAATTGCCCATCTAATATTCGTGATCCTGGAATTTTTTCAGCAGCAGCTATCAGACCGGTTTTTAAACCTGCCAGAGCGTCTAAATTTTCTTTAAGGAATAACTCATTGCTGGCAATAACACTATCAGCATGAACCAATGTGGCATGTTTTAAATTGCGTTGTAGCCAAAGATCGTAAGCGCTCTTGTGAAAAGAGGCGATGCGTATGCCTGGTTGATCTACCTGAGAAATATCTACAATAGAAGAATGCTCAGGAACCAAGTAGCTAGACTCTAGCTCTACATAAGCAGGTGTGAAGGTAACCTTTTTTGCTCGTGCCGGATCAGATCCAACCAGAGCAATGCCGCATCTTCCACTTGCAGCAGACTCTACTACCTCATCCTGTGTTTCACAGCCCAGTAATTCAAGATTCACATCTAAACGTTCAGCAATAGCGCGACAAATATCAGGAGCAATACCAGTAGGCTCGCCAGAAGAGGAGCGGCCAGTAACTAACAAAAAGTTGCCAAGATACACGGCTGCTGAAAGAATGCCCTGAGGAGCCAGCTGACTCCTCACTTCAGGCGAAATGAAATTCACAAAAATGGTTCTAGTAAGGTGATGGCTTAAAACTGAACCATCTCACCCTCAGTCATAGGAATAATCTTGATATTGCTACCTTTCATCGCCGCCTGGAATTCGGCAAGGGTACCTTTTGTCATCGGATTGGAGTTGTAATGCATTGGAATCACCATCTTTGGTTTAATCCAAGTTTTTAACGCATAAGCTGCGTCATCCGGTGCCATTGTGAAGTTGCCACCAATTGGAATCAACACTAGATCGGGCTTATAGTGCTCGGAGATAAATTTCATATCACTGAATAAACCGGTATCACCCATATGCCAAATCTTGAAACCATTTTCAAGTTCAATGATGTAACCCATTGCTTCGCCAGCAGGATGTGATTCCATCTTTTCTGTAGCAGGATTTTTCCAAACCAACAGGGAAGAGTGTTCAGCCTGCACTGCAGTGACTTTGACACCCGGCAAAGGAGTCACGCGACCTGTTTTATTAAAGCGATGACCTAAGTCTGCTGGTAAGGCTCCTAAGGTAATCAGCGGGGTCACCATATCGGCCGGACCATATAGCTTCGTATTATTCATCTTTGCTAAGGCTGGCGCATCACCAATATGATCGACGTGAGCATGCGTAACCAAAAGTAAATCAATTGGGCCAATAGCAGCTAAATCATTCTTAAATTGCGGTGGAGTTTTTGGCCCACCAGTAATCCATGGGTCAATCAAAATCATCTTGCCTTGAGGGGACTTAATACGAAAGCCTGCTTGACCAAGCCATAGAAGCTCAGTTTTACCTTGCGCCCCTGCACTAGATGTAGTTTGCGCAAAAGCAAAGCTACTTGCAGCCAAAAGCATTGGTAACACCAATGCTTTAGCAACCATTTTCTTTAACAAAATACTTCCCATAATGCGTCTCCCGTGTTCTTTTTTATATGGATAAGAAACTATATCCCAAATTGAGATGATAAGGCTCATGTGCCTTATACGGCACTGCACCAATCATTAAATCTGAATACTTGAATTTCTTTTAGCTGCTAAAGAAAAAGCCCCGCACTTGCGGGGCTCAGACATTAGAAATAAATACAGCTTATGGAATCATTACGATAGCGCCAGCCACTTTACGACTCTCTGCAGCACGGTGGGCATCAGCAGCCTGCTCTAATGGGAACTTTGCGCCAATTTGAACTTTGATATACCCCTTAGCAATTGCCTCAAAGACTGCTTTAGCATTTTCTTGCAATAAAGCTGGAGTTGAATTGTGTGGGAAAACAGAAGGTCTAGTTAAAAATAGGCAACCCTTCTTATTCAGAATCTCTGGCTGAATCTCTGGTGCAGGACCTGAAGCTCCGCCAAACAAAGCCAGCGTTCCAAAAGGCGCAACGCAGTCTAAAGAACCAAGGAAGGTATCTTTAGCAACTGAGTCATAAACCACATTGGCTTTTTTTCCACCTGTGGCCTTAATCACTTCTTCAACCCAATTAGGCTTTGAGTAATCTACAACTGCATCACATCCTGCCTCTTTAGCGACAGCTACTTTCGCTTGTGAGCCAACTGTACCGACCACGAATGCCCCTAGTGCTTTTGCCCATCCGGCTAAGATTTGACCAACACCACCAGCAGCAGCATGGACTAGTACGATATCTCCAGCCTTTACCTTATAGGTTTTCTGTATGAGATATTGAGCAGTCATTGCCTTAAAGAAAACAGCTGCTGCAACTTCATCAGAAACATTACTAGGTACTGGGACTAATTTATCCGCAGCAACATTGCGAGCACTTGCGTATGCCCCGATACCTGCATTCATATACATCACACGATCACCAACTTTGAAGTTGGTGACACCTTCACCCAGAGCTTCAACAACACCAACAGCCTCATGACCAAGGCCAGTAGGCAAATCGAGTGGGTAAACTCCTGAGCGCTGATAAACATCTATGAAATTAAAGCCAATCGCAGTTTGACGGAGTTGAATCTCGCCTTTGCCTGGTGGTGGTAATTCTTTGTCAATTAACTTGATAACCTCAGCACTACCAAGTTCAGAAAGACTAACTACTCGAGCTTTTGTCACATGTCACCTTGTTTATTATTATTGAAAGAAAATGATCATACAGTAAGGGCAGGATTATCTTCTTCGATCACAGCCCAGGTACTATCTCCCAACTTTTTTACTGCCATAGAGTAAGTCCAGCCATCTGGAATTCCACAACTCCAATCTTTGGGGCCATTCTGAATTAAGAGATTGATAGAGTTTCTAGTGTCGTAGTACAGGTGATAGATTTTTCCATGGATAGGATTAAAACCAAATTTAGCACTATGCACCATTTCAGTTGCGTCAAGTCTAGCTTGTAAGGCGCGGGCTTGCTTCATCAATACTTCAGCTTGCTCCATGATGCGCTCATATTCCAGTTTGGCATTTTGACGCGCTACATTGACCGCCTTATCTTTTTCTTCAACTACCTTAATAGGTGCAAAAACAGGGGCTCCAACTTCCATTGGATATTCAATCCCAGCGTGCCTTGCTGGGTCGGTATCTTCAATTCTCATTTAAACCCCTGCAGCCCTTTAATAGATAAGTTACTTAATCAAGCCACAAGCAATACGCGGACCTGAATTTCCTGCAGGCTGAGATTTGTAATCATCTGGGTCGCGATGCACAACAACAGAGCGGCCTACAATTCCAGATGGTCCTGTATTTACAGTAAAGCCATGAAGCTTAGCTGAATAAGTTGCATTGCCATTAGCATCTGACTTGATATTAGGCATATCACCAGCATGACTCATACCACTATTTGGCATGCCATGATCTTTAGTCGCAGGATTGAAGTGAGGGCCTGCACTAGTAGCATCAGCTGAGGAGCAATCTCCTTTTTCATGTACATGAAATCCCTGCTCTGCATTTGGTTTTAAACCAGAGAATTTTCCAGTGACTAATACGTCATTGCCCTGCCAAACAAAATTGACTTCACCTTTGGCGTTTGAACCAGATTTAGAGACCAAAGTAGCGCTAGCTTTTTGGCCAGTTCCCTGCTCCATCGATTGACAAGCAACCAGCGCTAATAAACCAAGTCCTGATAGAGCAACTGTAACCTTCTTTAACTTTGTATTCATTTCGTCTCCTAGGGGTTTTTATTAATTAATTGGATGATTTGTGACACCCTTAGATAAAGTGTGACACAAATTTTAGGTGTCTGCTTAGCGCTTGTAAAAGCTCAAGGTTACCTCTCCAAGCTCAATACCAAACTTGCTCATTTTGGCCTTATTTAGCATTACTTTAGGCGTTACTAAA
>CANHLB010000122.1 GCA_947461335.1 Burkholderiaceae bacterium
AATAAATCTAGGTGTTTACCCTAGATTAGGGTGGTGCCGCTTGCCGGAATCGAACTGGCGACCTTTTCATTACGAATGAACTGCTCTACCAACTGAGCTAAAGCGGCAAATCTGCTTTGATTCTAGCGGAAGCGATCAAGGAGCTTTTTACTGACCTTATCGAGCTGGGTGGAGTCTTTAATCAGGAATTGCAATCCATTTGAGTCGGCAATCAATAGAGTATTGCCGGCAATTCTACGGATATCTTCTTCAGCCTTAAGGCGAATACGCGTTGGCCCGCGATCCGTTTCAATATCCCAGATGCTGGGGGTAGCAAACGTAGATACCTGGGTTATTCGCTCAATGACTGGCATAAATTCTCGAGCAGCTAATTCATCTTCGATCAGAGCAAGCTCTGCTTTTGGTATCAGTCCAATATCAGAAAACCAGCATACTTCCTTGCCTGACTGATTCAAGATGCCAATCCCAGTTGCTGGTGCCGTAATCGGAAATGCCCTAACCGGATAAACGCCAATATGAGTCTCTCCTTTAGCATCAATCAATACCAATTGTCCGAGGGCATCGCGCTTTAGCTGATAGGTCATGCTCATACCCCGCCCCCAATATTTTTAGCAATCACTTCTAGTCGCTCTTCTTGCCTAATCTCCTGATTTGCTTCTGGTCCATCATCCAAACTCTCACCAATAGCAACACCCTCAACTAGCTCTGCAGCATGACGAAGTTGGGCTTGGTACAGGGCGTAGTAAGCGCCCTGTGCTTCCATTAATTGGTCATGTGAGCCAATTTCTACAATCTCACCTTTATCCAGTACGACTAGACGGTCAGCCTTTCTGAGGGTAGACAAACGGTGAGCAATCGCAATCGTAGTGCGACCTTTTACTAGGTTATCTAAGGCACGCTGAATTTCTTTTTCGGTAGTCGTGTCAACCGATGAAGTGGCTTCATCCAAGATCAAGATGCTTGGGTTAATTAAGAGCGCGCGTGCTATTGAAATACGTTGGCGCTCACCACCTGATAAAGATTGGCCACGCTCCCCTACTAAAGAGTCATAACCCAATGGCAGCCTGAGAATAAATTCATGGGCGTGGGCCGCACGAGCAGCCTCAATAATTTCTTCGCGAGTTGCATCAGACTTACCATAAGCGATGTTCTCTGCAATCGTCCCAAAGAATAAGAATGGCTCCTGCAAGACTAAACCAATGCATTTACGATAGTCAGCAATTCGAATGCTCCGAATATCACGCCCATCTAAAGAGATTGAGCCTGAACTCACGTCATAGAAGCGACAGATTAAGTTCACTAAGGTGCTCTTACCTGAGCCGCTATGCCCTACTAAGCCAATCATTTCACCTGGAGCAATATCTAAGTCAATACCTTTAGTGACTGCTCGATTACCATAACGGAAACCCACGCCACGCAAGGAAATGCGGCCATGGACCTGACCTAATGGTGCTGGGTTGATTGGCTCGGGTACGCTCGATACATGATCGAGAATATCAAAGATACGCTTAGCACCTGCAGCGGCTTTTTGTGTATGAGATACGATCCGACTCATCGAATCGAGGCGAATATAAAAACGTCCAATGTAAGCCAGAAAAGCAATCAATACACCAACAGATATCTTTTGATGTGCAACCTGCCAAATACCAAAACCCCAAACAACTAGCAAACCAGTTTCAGTTAATAGAGTCACTGTGGGTGAAAATAATCCCCAAACGCGATTAACGCGATCATTGATTTGCAAATTATGTTTATTGGAATCAACGAAACGCTTCAGTTCACGATCTTCTTGAGCAAATGCTTTCACTACTCGAATACCTGGAATGGTGTCCGCTAAGATATTGGTCACTTCAGACCAAATGCGATCAATCTTTTCAAAACCAAAACGTAAACGATCACGCACTACATGAATCATCCACACAATAAATGGCAATGGAGCCAAGGTCACTAAGGCGAGCAAGGGATCAATCGATACCAAAATTGCAGCAGTCATGGTGATCATCAGCACATCAGTAGCAAAATCTAAGGCATATAAAGACAAGAAAACGCAGATGCGATCAGTCTCTGCGCCAATGCGGGCAATCAAGTCACCAGTACGTTTGCCGCCAAAATATTCAAGCGAAAGTTTGAGTAAGTGTTCAAAGGTGGTATTACGTAAATCAGCGCCAATGCGTTCACTCACCAGGGCTAATAAGTAAGTCTTCCACCAACCCAAAGCCCAAGCAACAATTGCCGCCCCAAATAATGCAAGCAAATACATACTGGCCAAATGAAAATCAATTGGGTTGCCACGTTCGTATGGAATCAAAACATGGTCCATTAATGGCATCGTGAGATATGGTGGGATCAGTGTTGCACCAGTTGATAACAAGGTCAGCACAAAACCTAGTGCAAGTTGTTTTTTATATGGCTTTGCAAAGCGCCATAGTTTTAACAAAGTCCAAGTAGATGGCGGAGTGTCGTCTTCTGGATCACAAGTAGGACATGAATCTGAATTTGCGGGTTTGGGACTCAAACAAACTGGGCAAACTTGTTTGTCGTACTCACTTGACTCATCTTTACTTTGCTCTTCACCTCTAGTGAGTTGTTTAAAGCTAGATTGCAAACGCAGAACCTGCGGATTTACTGCGAGAGTGAAATACCAGGCCTGAAGCAGACTATCGGCAGTTTCAAGTCTTAAATGACCAACTCCCGCATGGTCCCCATGAAGCAAATGCTGCCCTCGCACCAAAGGCCAAGACTGAAATTGTTCACCATCGGTCCAAAAAAGACCCTCTTCATTTAGTAAAAGCAGGCTTTTTTCAAAGCGCAGATCAGCATCTAAATCCAACTCAACCCATGCCAGCAAGGCATCAAGGCTCTGGATTGGAGATTTTTCGCTCTGCAAAATAGGCTGCCAATAGCTTGGCAAGCTTGGAGCAAAAGGTAGGATTTCCGGCTTCATTGACTCTAAAAGTATAGTGGAGCTAGATTTTTTAGATTTATAAGTCCTGTCAACTTTAAGGCCCAAAAAAGCGTTAAATGGCAGTATTAGGCCTTTTTATGTATTTTTGCTAATTTTGTGAGTTTTAAATAAAAACTAAAAATAGAGAGACTGTCTGACTCATCATTGCCAAATCCTGGCCCGAGAACTTGCAACGCCCTACACATGCCCCAATTACTAGATAAATCCATCGAGATCCTGAGTGTTAAGCATCTCCGCGGCCCCAATATGTGGACTTATCATCCCGTGATTGAGGTTTGGCTTGATATTGGTGATTTAGAAGACTATCCCTCCAACCTCATTCCAGGTTTTTATGACCGTCTAGTCAAAGCCCTTCCTAGTCTTGTTGAGCACCGTTGCAGTTATGGTGAAACTGGTGGCTTCTTAAAGCGAGTTGAAGAAGGCACTTGGCCAGCACATATTCTGGAACACCTTACGCTTGAGTTGCAAAATTTAGCCGGCATTCCTGGCGGCTTCGGCAAAGCTCGTGATGGCGATCGCCGTGGCGTTTACAAAGTGATGGTCAGTGCCATTAATGAAGAAGTTACCCTAACCGCTCTTAAATATGCCCGCGAACTGTACCTTGCTTTAGTGCAAGACAATAAAGATTGTGTTGCACTAGTTCAAAACATTATTGGAGAGCTACGTGATCTTGGTGACGATCTCTTGCTTGGGCCAAGTACAGCTTGTATTGTGAATGCTGCCGAAGAGCGAGGCATTCCTTCTATTCGTCTATCTGAAGGCAACTTGGTCCAATTAGGTTACGGCGCTAAACAACGTCGGATCTGGACAGCAGAAACTGATCAAACCAGTGCGATTGCTGAAACAATTTCCAGAGATAAAGATTTAACAAAAAGTTTATTGCGTAGCGCCGGTGTTCCCACGCCTGAGGGCAGAACGGTTACCAGCCCTGATGATGCCTGGGATGCTGCTCAAGATATTGGCTTACCTGTAGTCGTAAAACCTATTGATGGCAACCATGGGCGCGGTGTGTTTATCAACCTTTATACGCAACAAGAGATTGAGGCCGCTTATGCTGTAGCTATTGATGAAGGTAGTGAAGTTCTTGTCGAGCGTCATGTTGTTGGCGATGAGCATCGTTTGCTAGTAGTTGGCAATAAAGTGGTTGCTGCAGCTAAAGGTGAAACCGTTTGGGTTACTGGTGATGGCAAACATACTGTTCGCGAACTCATTCAGATTCAGATCAACTCAGACCCCCGTCGTGGCACTGCTGAAGAATGTCCACTGAATCCAGTACGGATTGATTCTGCAGTGGAGTTAGAGCTCGCGCGTCAACAACTGACTGGTGAGAGTATTCCATCTATAGATCACAAAGTGCTGATTCAGAGTAATGGCAACGTCGCTTTTGATGTTACCGATCAAATCCATCCAGATGTAGCGCACCAAGTTGCCTTAGCAGCACGTGTAGTTGGTCTGGAAATTGCTGGGGTAGACTTAGTTGCACAAGATATCAGTCGCCCACTAGCTGAGCAAAATGCCGCTATTGTGGAAGTCAATGCTGGCCCAGGTCTGCTGATGCACTTAAAACCTGCTAGCGGCAAACCACAACCAGTAGGCAAGGAGATTGCAAATCACCTCTTTCCTCCGGGGACCAACTTCCGTATTCCAGTTGTAGGTATCTGCGGTGAAAGTGGCAAAACCCCTGTTGCAGAAATGATTGCTCACTTTTTGCGTCTAACTAATGTGTATGTTGGTCTCTCATGCAGCAAAGGTTTGTTCTTTGGCAATCGTGCAATCCCAAATACCAATTCATCCAACTGGGAAAATGCACGTCGCACATTATTAAACCGTGCCGTAGAAGCAGTGGTCATTGAAAACAATCATCTTTCTATGCTCATTGAAGGCTTAGCCTACGATCGTTGCCAGGTTGGAGTTGTTCTTAATGTAAATCCCAAGGCAAATTTTCCGCAATACGCTATTTATGACGAAGAGCAGGTCTTCAGTATTGTCCGCACCCAGATTGATGTTGTCCTTCCGACTGGTATTGGCGTCCTAAATGCAGATGATCCCATGTGTGTTCAGATGGCAGAGCTTTGTGATGGTCAGGTCATCTTCTTTAGCGAAGATCCAGATTCTGAAGTCATCAAAACCCATCTACAAAATGGAGGTCGCGTAGTTTTAGTTGGCAAACAACAAATCACTCTCAAGTCTGGCAAGCTTGATCAGAAATCTATCCCGGTCCCCTTCCATTCAGAATCAGACGCTAATGCCCCATGGAAGGGAATGAACCTGGGTGCAGCTATTGCTGCGGCTTGGGCTTTAGATATTCCATTTAATGTTATTGAAGCTGGTGCAGAAACATTTGTACCAGACCTCACCACTGCAGTAGGGGCTTAATTGGAAATCACCCGTATTCGGATGTTGCGTGGCCCTAATTTATGGAGCCGTCACACTGCTTTAGAAGCGATTGTCTCTTGCGAAGAGTCAGAGCGCTCAATTGAGTCTATCCCCCAGTTTGAAACCAAGATTCGTGAACGCTTTCCGCAATTAGGCAGCATGCGTCGTGGTGGTCAAAATGAAGCACTTTCTCTAGCACATGCCTTAGAACATGCTGCTTTAGGCCTGCAAGCGCAAGCTGGCTGCCCTGTCACTTTTAGTCGTACCGTTCAAACCATTGACGTTGGTGTCTACCAAGTTGTGGTGGAATACACCGAAGAAGTAGTTGGTCGCATGGCTTTTGACTTTGCTTTCGCTCTCATTCAAGCCACCTTAAACGATGCGCCTTTTGACCTTGCAGCCGCCCTCTCTGAATTAGAGGCCTTGTATGAGGATGTTCGTCTTGGTCCAAGTACTGGCTCAATTGTAGATGCTGCTGTCCAACGCAATATTCCGTACCGCCGCATGACCGAAGGCAGCATGGTTCAGTTTGGCTGGGGTAGCAAACAAAAACGTATACAGGCAGCAGAAACTAGTGATACCAGCGCAATTGCTGAAGCGATTGCACAAGACAAAGAGCTCACCAAAAACTTGCTCGCCGCAGCGGGGGTTTCAGTTCCGATTGG
>CANHLB010000123.1 GCA_947461335.1 Burkholderiaceae bacterium
CCACGTTTAGATACCGCTCAACTCATAAAGTACATGCCTGCATCAACTGTGATGATGGGTGTTCCGACTTTCTACGTGCGTTTATTGGCGGATAAAGGTTTTACTAAAAAAGTAGCGCGCAATATGCGTTTATTTATTTCGGGTTCAGCCCCATTGCTGACAGAAACCTTTAATACTTTCAAGCAATTGATTGGCCAACCCATTTTGGAGCGTTATGGCATGAGTGAAACCGTCATGTTGGTTTCCAATCCTTACAAAGGAGCTCGTGTTGGTGGTTCTGTTGGTTTACCATTGCCTGGCGTTAAAGTGCGCGTCCTTAATGAAAACAATAAGCCCTGCGGCGTTGATGAGATTGGTAGCATTCAAGTGAAGGGCCCCAATGTATTTAAGGGTTACTGGCGGATGCCTGAGAAAACTGCAGAAGAATTTACTAAAGATGGTTGGTTTAAGACGGGTGATGTTGGACGTTGGGGCGGTGATGCCAACGGTGGTAAGGCTCCCAAAGAGTATTTATGCATCGTTGGGCGTAGTAAAGACTTGATTATTTCTGGTGGCTATAACGTTTATCCGAAAGAGATCGAGGGCTTTATTGACGATATGGATGGGGTAGATGAGAGTGCTGTCATTGGCATCCCACATCCTGACTTTGGTGAGGCTGTCATGGCGGTCGTGGTTCCTAAAACTGGTGCTAAGTTAAATGCAGAAGCAATGATTGCAACACTGAAGTCTCAGATTGCCAACTTTAAGATCCCTAAGCGCCTAGAGATCGTTGCTGATTTGCCGCGCAATGCGATGGGTAAGGTACAAAAGAATATTTTGCGCCAGCAATATACGAGCTAGAAACCAAATGCCTTGCGGCTTTCATTAAACATGAAGGCTGCAAGGAAAAACAATAAGATACCAAATACTCTTTTGAGTTGAGCAACATTGAGTTTTCTAGCCATCTTGGCTCCCAATGGGGCAGTGAAGACGCTGACCACCACAATACATGCTAGAGCCGGTAAATAAACAAAACCTAAAGATCCTGACGGTAGGTTTGGGTTCCCCCAGCTGCCGTACATGTAGCCAATAGTTGCCGCAGCAGCGATTGGAAACCCTAAGCCAGAGGAGCTAGCCATGGCCACGTGGGGTTTGACATTGCACCAAAGCATGAATGGCACAGTAACAAAGGCACCACCTGCACCTACTAGGCTAGAGAGTACGCCGGCAAATGTGCCAAAACCAAAGAGCCCAAGTCGCCCTGGCAGTTCTCTACCGGGCTTTGGTTTTTTATTCATCATCATTTGTATAGAGCTGTACACAAGAAAGATGGCAAAAAAGAGCGAGAGCCATGAAGTTTTCAATGCCTCGAATAATTCACTGCCGCCAACGAGTCCGCCAAATACCATTCCGGGACTGAGAGCGGCTACTAATTTCCAATCAATTGAGCCATGCTTGTGGTGGGCCCAGATCGCAGAGGTAGTAGTAAATAAAATAGTAGCCATACCAGTAGCGATCGCCATATGAACAATCACGTCTTGACTAAAGCCCAGGTGGTTGAAAACCAAAATCATGAATGGCACTAAAACCATGCCACCACCAATACCTAGAAGACCTGCTAAAAATCCTGAGATGCTCCCGCACAACATGAGCATTGCGATATCACTGATTAACATGAATTCCCCGCCTTAGCCGCTAGGCCGTCATCCTGAACCCTAAGGTTCAAGGTGGAACGGCTACTCTGCTTCGGGTGCATTAAGAAGTTCAGGGAGTCACCAAGTCTAAGTTGGCACTGTGTAACTTCGAAACGCTCACGCCCACAAGGTAAAGATCGTTCCGGATGCTTGCGCATCGGTTCAAGGAACTATTGGCCTTGGCGAACCAGGCAGGGAAAGGGTTTGCATCAAAGCGTCCACTTGCTCCTCAAGATTGCGAATCTCTTCATGAAGACGTGCAACTTCATCTGAGCTCACAGTAGAGGAGGGGCTTTGTTGCGACTGGTTTTTTTGGAGGGTAATGAAGTCGCCAGCAATTTTGAGAGCAGCCATCATGCTAGCGCGTTCAATGCTGCGATTACCGCCATTAATGGCTAGCTGGATTTGTTCATCAACCAAGACACATGCTGCACGCAGCAGAGGTTCATGTTCAGCGCTGGTGGCTAATGTGATCTTTTGCCCGGCTAAGGTTACTTCAATGCGTTGTTGGCTCACTATCGTCCTCTGGGTTGGTAGGTGGAATAGTTTCACCAAGTAAATTGAGTTGGCGGCCATCACTTTGTTCTGGCAAACGACTCAAGATATGTTGAATGCGTTTTTGTGCGCCCTCAATCTTATCTTCAAGATGAAGCTGATTCTGAGTTAATTTTTTGACAGCCTCAGTAATGGCTTGAACTTTTTCCCCAACCCTTTGTATGGATGCAGAAAGCCCATCCAAATTAGGAGCATTGTCGCCAGCGGAATGAGGGGTGGGCTCGTTCATACTGGCATTGTAGTCTGAAAATAGGCTTTATTTCATGGCGTAACGCAAGCCTGCAAATATTGTAGAGCCTGGTGTGTTATAGCCATAGCTTAGCTGGTACGTTTTGTTAAAGGCATTATTCCAACGAGCAAATACACTAAGATCTTTCTCTAGGTCGTAGTTTGCATAGAAGTTATAAATCATATAGCCACCCATTCCGGTATTGTTGCCAAGATAATCATCTCGTCTACCTGAGAAGGTAGCCCCAACACCGGTAGTAAGTTTGAGATAGAGATATTCTGCTGCAACGTTGCCATACTGCTTAGCCTGCTTTACGAGAGTGCTATTGCTACCTTCATTGACAGGATTTTGTTGGGTGTAGGATGCCTTTAGATTCAGTGATGCAATTTGGGTAAGTCCACTTAAGGTGCTACCAGTAATTTTTGCGCTCGATACATTAGTAGCGCAACCTAAATATCCAGTACCCACAGGACAGGATTCAGAGTTGCCCGCTTGAATCAAGTTAGAGATAGAGTTACTAAACACCACAATATGACCCTCTAAAGCAGCTTTTTCGTAATGAAGACCAGCTTCTGTGTTTTTACTTTTCTCAGGCAGAACTGCAGAGTTCCCATAACCAGGGTAGTACAGGTCATTAAATGTTGGAGCCCTAAACCCTGTCCCATAGTTAATATTGGCACGCCATTCTTTTGTAAAGAAGTAGCCATAGGCTGCAGCCCCAGTAGTTTGTGGCCCATAGCCTGAAATGCTGTCATTGCGAATCGAGAAATTAGCAATATTGGCGTCGCGCTTGAGTTGGTAAGCCAAAGCCCCTGAGTTGGTATTGCGCGTTTGACTAAAGCCCAAAAATGAATAGGGTGTTGTGACGTTATTGAAATCTCCATTGTTGTAGTCCAACTGATTGGTAGAAACTTTTTGTGTTTTTCGTTCCGCTAGTACTTGCAAGATATCAGTTCCGATGTTGATATCGTTTTGCCAGGTATAGGTATTTTGTCTCTGGTTTAGAGTACTGTCGTAGGAGGAGTTCTCTGGTGTACCAGGCGCATGGTTTAAGGCAGTGCTAGTTTGTGCGGATGCCTGTAATAGACTACGCCAGTTCTGCATGATTTGGTTTTTTGAATACAGCGAATAAGTGCCCAACTGAGAAACTTGATTCTGAACTTGTTGATACGAGAAAGTTTGAGGATCAAAGCCGGGTAATTGATTATTGAGTCGGCTATTGAGAAATTGCAGTCCGAGCTCTTGTCCTTTGCTCCATTCTTGTGACAATCTTCCCGTCACGCTATCTTGAACATAGCCAGTTCTTCCGCTTGCGGTGTAGCCTTCCTTATTATTTGGGGCAATCGTATTAAATCCCATTGAAAGGGTTTGGCTAGCAGCAAGAGAATAGCGAACTTTTTGATCTCCTTGCGTAGAACCATGAATGCTGGCCTCACTAATACTCGTGCCATAGCTTCCGTATCCGATTGATGCGCCAACCTTAGCGGGCCCATCACCTTGCTTTGTGAAAATTTGGATTACACCGCCAATTGCATCGGAGCCATAGAGACTACTTTGTGGTCCAAAAACAA
This sequence comes from Burkholderiaceae bacterium, assembly GCA_947461335.1. Taxonomy (GTDB): domain Bacteria; phylum Pseudomonadota; class Gammaproteobacteria; order Burkholderiales; family Burkholderiaceae; genus Polynucleobacter. Next base: position 4,029 of record CANHLB010000123.1, read on the forward strand.
TTTCAATGTGATCGATGATAGTTAAAGGAATGACTGACCAGTTAGCGCCACCATTGAGTGAATCATCAACGCGTACCCCATCGATTAATACTAAGGTTTGATTATTGGTCGTGCCACGCAAGAAGACACTAGCATTTGATCCGCCTGTGCCATAGCTTGAGATGGTTACTCCTTTTTGTCTTTGCAGTAATTCAACTAAAGAAGTTTGCCCTGCTTGACTAATCTCCTCAGAGCTAATGTAGACGTTGTCAGCCAAGACATCACTTGACTTAGTAGGCGTTCTAGTTGCAGTGACCAGAATCGGATTCATGGGATTAGATGTGCTTGCAAGCAAAGTACTTTGATTGCTTTGGGCCAGTGCTGTAAAAGAATGAAGACTGAATGCTAAGCCGCAAAAGAGGGCGATTTTTTTCTTACTGAACTGCTGTTTCATGAAAGGCTTTCTGTTGTCGAATGCCCGGCTCACTTCCCCGTAAGCTGGGTCGAACAGAATTTCACGTGCAGGGTTTTCGGCGTCAATTGGGCGCGGGATCGACAGACCAAGCGCTTCATCGGCGCGCGAAGATCCCCGTCCGCGAAATTCCACCTGTCTTGGCCGGTATCCGGGCTAGTAAATCTCAGAACCTGGCCTTCCCATGCGATTGACGCGCACAGTGGCTTTGTCAGACTCCTGACGCCCTTTAGATAAAAGGCGCATTTACTTACCGTTGCGGGGGCAGCACACGTTTAGTGTTTCCCGTTTAACTTCATTGCACTGCAATAAAGCACCACGACCCCTTGATTCTAATCTACTCAGATACTAGATTAGGGTTTTTATCTAGTTTTTAGGGTAAAAAAGCCTACAATATGAGGTCTAGGAATATGGATTCATGACAGCATTAGATAAGCACCCCGAAAAAAACCTGATTCGTCTTCAGTTGAGTCAAAACTCAGTCTTAAAAAGCTTGGATCAGGATGCGATGGCAGATTTAGAGCGCCATCTAGAAATCTCAGACCTTAAAAAATCGGAAATTGTTCTGCGTCAGGGCGATCACCAGATGGAACAATACTTTGTTTTAGATGGCATTCTAAAGCGCATTGTTTCTAGTGCTGACGCTAAGGAAATGATTCTGCGTTTTGCAATAGAAAAAGATATCGAGACTAGTTATGCAGCCTGGCGCCTAAAGACTGCAGCGCCATATACCATCGCAAGTGTTACTAAAGCCCGTGTGGCTCGGATGCCCCTCAAAAAATGGGTCGAATTTCTAGATCTGCATAAGCCTTTAAAAGAAAGCTTTGAGTTTGAAGTGATGCGACTCATGAGTGAGATCATGGCGCATACCATTACTTTGCATATGTTAGATGCACCAGGCCGGGTAGAGCGCTTCCTGCGTAAATATGAAGACTTATTTGAGCTCCTCCCCAAAAAAGAGCTCGCTTCTTACCTCAATCTTTCTCCAGAGACCTTAAGCCGCCTTAAAACTAAGCATAAAGAGCTTTTTATCTAGGATTTATGGGTTTGTAGGCCTTATAGGAGCTTGATTTCAGGGGAAATTGACCGAAGTCAATGATGAACTTCCACCTCGAGCCTAATATTCATTTCTGCCTGAGCGGGGACGAATACCCGGAGTGCGATTAACAACTTTATTGGAGAAGCTAGCGAAAGCTAAATTGCATAGACTTATCACCTGTTGGTGACCTGCAATTAACACGAATTCTATGACAACAGATACTCAAAATACACAATTAACCGATGGCTTTCATCTCGTCATTGATGCTTTAAAAGCTAATGACCTTAATACCATCTTTGGTCTGGTTGGTATTCCTATTACTGATTTGTGTCGTTTGGCACAGGCGGAAGGTATTCGCTTTATTGGTTTCCGCCATGAGCAACATGCTGGTAATGCAGCTGCAATTGCTGG
>CANHLB010000124.1 GCA_947461335.1 Burkholderiaceae bacterium
CAATATCCTAGTGTTGAGGCATTAAACATCAGTGGTGGCGATATTAATGAAAAGTTAGTTTCCATGTTTAAAAGTAATTGGCAAAGAGCACAGTTACCTGATCAAGCGCTCGTTCGCCAAATTGACGCCTTGGCTAGTAAGCCACCAGCCAATGAGGGTGTGATGCTCTTGAACCCGCCTTATGGTGAGCGTTTGGTGATTAAGGGTGGTCGAGGTGGCAATACTAAGGATCGTGATGCTCGCGAGTCAAGCGATGCTGAGTATGATCCTGAGCCAGAAAATCGTTTTGAGTTCAATTTAGAAACTGGTCGTCAAAGTGCTAAACGCTCTAGCCGCGAATCCTTGAAGAAGTTACAAGCTCAAGAGGAGCAGGACCCAAAATTTGTGGAGTTCTTGCGTCAATTTGGCCAGCATCTTAAGGATGACTTTGGTGCTTGGAATGTTTTTGTATTAACTGCGGATATGGCTCTGCCAGGACAACTCAGAATTAAAGAATCTAAGCGTACCCCTTTGTTTAACGGACCTCTCGAGTGCCGTTTATTTAAGTTTGAAATACATGCAAAGCGACCTGTAGCAAACACTTCCCCTGAGGAGTAAGTGTTCTAGAATAAGAATGAATCAAGAGTTAAAGTAAGAAAAAGCAAGCAAAAGTAAGAGATCAAAAAAAGCATTGAGCGGAGAGTAAGTAAATGGAATTCAAAACCTATATGTGCCTGATTTGTGGATGGGTATATGACGAAGCTGCTGGTATACCTGATGAAGGCATTGCCCCAGGTACTCTTTGGAAAGATATTCCAATGAATTGGGCCTGCCCAGAGTGTGGCGCTCGTAAAGAAGATTTTGAAATGATGGCGATTTAATTAGGAATTCATTGTGGCAAATGTAGATCAAAACGAAGTTTTATTCGAGCGAGCTCAAAAAACCATTCCTGGAGGTGTGAATTCTCCAGTACGGGCGTTTCGTCAAGTGGGTGGTACACCCCGCTTTATTTCTAGAGCGAAGGGCCCTTACTTTTGGGATGCCAACGATAAGCGTTATATCGATTTAATTATGTCTTGGGGTCCAATGATTGCAGGACATGCACATCCAGAAGTAGTGGAGGCAGTGCAAAGGGCAGCCGAAACCAGTTTTAGCTACGGCGCCCCTACTGAAGGTGAGATTGAGCTCGCTGAGCGCATCTGTGCACTGATGCCTAGCGTAGAGCAAGTGCGTATGGTCTCTAGTGGTACAGAAGCCACTATGAGTGCTTTGCGTTTAGCGCGTGGCTATACCGGTCGTGATTTGATTATTAAATTTGAGGGCTGCTATCACGGCCATGCCGATAGCCTTTTAGTAAAAGCAGGTTCAGGTTTATTGACCTTTGCCGACTCTACTAAAAATGCGCCATCTTCTGGCGGTGTTCCACAGGATTTAGTAAAGCACACACTCGTTTTGCCTTATAACGATGTTGCTGCTATTGAAGAGGTATTTACTAAGCAGGGTGATCAGGTTGCAGCAGTCATCCTCGAGCCGATCGCCGGCAATATGAATTTGATCAAGCCTTCTAAAGCATTTTTAGCAGCGATACGTAATCTCACTAGTAAGCATGGCAGTGTATTGATTTATGACGAAGTGATGACTGGCTTTAGGGTTGCCCTAGGCGGTGCGCAATCACTACAAGGTATTGTTCCTGATTTGACTTGTCTGGGTAAGGTGATGGGCGGCGGAATGCCTATGGCTGCTTTTGGCGGCAAGAAAGAAATCATGTCTAAGCTTGCGCCTTTGGGCAATGTTTATCAGGCTGGCACTTTATCTGGTAATCCAGTCGCGGTAGCAGCAGGCTTAAAGAACCTGGAGATTATTTCTCGTGAGGGCTTTTATGAGTGCTTGAGTGGCCAAACAGAAAAACTCATGGCTGGCTTAAAACAGGCTGCAGATAAAGCGGGCATTCCTTTTGCAGTAGACAGTGTTGGCGGTATGTTTGGTTTTTACTTTGCCAGTGAAGTTCCAACATCTTATGAGGCTGTTACTAAAACCAACATTGAAGCCTTTAAGAAATTCTTCCATCTCATGTTAGATGAAGGAGTTTATCTTGCGCCTTCTGCTTATGAAGCAGGTTTTACATCCATTGCGCATGACAATGAAGTGGTGAATGCCATCATTGCTGCAGCCCAGAGTTCGTTCAAAAAACTTTGAGCTAGTCAATAGTTCTTACATTCGCAGTGGGTGGTCATAGCCAGCCACTTGGATGATCTCTAAGCCTTTAGAGTCTTTGTTAGTCTCAGAAACTTCCATGGCAGTTAGCTTGCCACCCCAGACGCAACCTGTATCTAAGCCAATCACATTGTCGTGGCGTAATAAGCCTAAGGTTGACCAATGACCAAAGTAAATCAGAGTGTCTGCCGTTTTGCGTTTAGGCGCTTTGAACCATGGAATGTAGCCTTTAGGGCCATTCTCCAAACCCTCTTTACTATCAAATTCCATTTGGCCGCTGGGGGTGCAAAAACGCATGCGTGTGAGGGTATTGGTAATCAGACGTAAGCGTTCATACCCTTTTAAAGAATTACTCCATTTATTAGGAGTATTGCCATACATATTCGCTAAGAAGTCTTTATAAGATTTGCCACGAAGGGCTTTTTCAACTTCTTGGGCGCATTCAATCGTTTGCTGTAAGTCCCACTGTGGGAGCACACCAGCGTGTACCGTTAATACTTTGCCATTGCTCAAAGCCATAGGTCTGTTGCGTATCCAGCCAATCAACTCTTTACGATCAGGCGCATTTAATATGGCACCAACCGTATCTAAGCCCTTAGTTTTCCGAAGGCCAGCATCAATGGCTAGAAGGTGTAAATCGTGGTTGCCCAAGATGCATTCAGCACGACCAGATTCTTGTAAAGATTTGAGTTGCCTTAAGGCGCCCAGTGAATCGGGGCCGCGATTAACCAAATCCCCTAAGAAAATCAATTTCGATTTCTTAGGCAGTTTTTTAAGGAGGGTTTTGAGTGAGGGCGCACATCCTTGCACGTCACCCACAGCGAAAATCTTGCTCATACCCTATATTAAAACGGAAAGGGTGATTAGATGAGACTTAAGCAATCTTTTTGACTACGCTGTAGCGCACGAGAGTTTTCTTGCGTGCTTCGTCATGGTCAACTACTGGCATTGGATAGTCACGACCAAGCACAATTCCAGCAGCCTCAAGCTCGATATGGCCCGCTTCCCATGGAGCATGGATCGACTTTTTAGAGAGTTTCTCAAGTACAGGCAAGTAGCGGCGGATAAATTTACCTTCTGTGTCAAATTTCTCAGATTGGGTGATGGGATTAAAGATGCGAAAGTAAGGCTGGGCATCACATCCTGAAGATGAGGCCCATTGCCAGCCACCATTATTAGATGACAGCTCAAAGTCATTGAGGTGTTCTGCAAAGTAGGCCTCACCCCAACGCCAGTCAATACCAAGATCTTTAGTCAGAAAGCTAGCCACTACCATGCGCAGGCGGTTATGCATATAGCCACTTTGATTGAGCTGATGCATTGCTGCATCTACCAGGGGATAGCCTGTCTTGCCTTCGCACCAAGCAGCGAATAGTTTTTTAGCTTTAGCTCCACTCTCCCAAACAATATTGTCATAGTCGGGTTTGAACGCAGCACCATCAGCAAGACGTGGATGATTGGCCAAAATCATGAAATAAAAATCTCGCCAGATTAATTCACTTAACCAAATCGTTGCGCCCATACTTCCTGCAAGCATACGGCGATGCGCTTCACGAACTAAGCCACGAATAGAGAGCATGCCAAAACGCAAATGGGTTGATAAGTAACTGACCCCTTTAATGGCAGGAAAGTCTCTACCAATCTGGTATTGATCAATGCGGGAGAGAAAGTCTTCTAAGAAGGCTTGTCCACCCTCTGAGCCAGGCGGTAAGTAGGACTCGATGCCAGTAGCGCAAAAGCCCATGGACTTGAGAGAAGGAAAGGGCAGGTCTAATTTTTTGGGAATGGCTGCATATTGACCTGGTTTTGGTGAGCAGTCATAAGTAGCCAAATCTTTTTCTTGCAGTGTCTTGAGCCAATTATTTTTGTAGGGCGTGAAGATTGAGAAAACCGTATTAGAGTTGGTCAGAATTTCTTTTTTCTCAAAGATGACCTGATCTTTAAAGGTATTGAATTCAATTCCCAGTTTTTCTAGGGAAGCTTTGACGGCATCATCACGCGCAATCGCAGAGGGCTCATAGTCATGATTAGTAAAGACAGCGTCTACACCGAGCTCTTGTGCTATTTGTGGAATGCAATCAGTGGGCTTGCCAAAACGAATAATGAGGCCACCACCCTGAGCACGTAGTTCATCATCGATTTGTTTTAAGCCCTGCCAGATAAAGTCTACACGGCGATCATGCTTAAGGCCTTTGGCATCTAATTCACCCTGAATGAGGGGTTTGAGAATATCCACATCAAAGATAAAAGACAGCCAAACCTGCCCACTCTCCTTAAGTGCGTAATGGAGAGCGGCGTTGTCATAGAGGCGGAGATCGCGGCGGAGCCAAACAAGCGCTTTTTGCATAGCCCCTATATTAGGGCCAATTGAGGGGAAGTGCTGGAGTAGTGAGGCCTAGACAGGTTAAGATCAATAGCAATAATGGATACGATCTTTTTTATTCTCTCGAAGGTAGTGCAATTTTGTATAGAACCCTTAAATTGGGTGATAATTTTTGTCTTATTCAGCCTACTCTTCTTGGGCTTAAGAAAACCACTTTTATGTAAGAGGTTTTTGTTGCTAGCCTTACTTGATTTGCTGGTGCTTGGATGGCTTCCTGCTTCGGAAGTATTGATGAGGCCACTAGAGAACAGTATTTCAAAGACAGATTTGGCTAAGCTATCTGAAGGTGAGATTAGTGGAATCATTATTTTAGGTGGCGCAATCAGAGGCGGAGAGATTGAGTTAGATCGTGGTGAAGTATCTATTAGTTCTTCTGCGGAGAGGCTTACCAAGGCTTTAGAGTTCATTAGAAAATACCCTGATCTACCTTTCATCTTCAGTGGATTTTCTGGGCGTATTTCCCCAAAAGGGATGTCAGAGGCAGACGCTTTTAAGCAGCTTGTGCAAGAGCAGGGGCTTAACGATAAAAATGGACATTATGAAAATCAGTCTCGTAATACCTATGAGAATGTGACTTTTATGAAGCCCATGATTCTGGAGATTGGGCAAGGCGCTCCATCAAAGCCCTGGCTTTTAATCACTTCAGCGAGCCATATGTACCGCTCTGTCAAAATTTTTCAGAAGCAAGGCGTAGCGGTCCTGCCTTTGCCCGTTGATTACCAAACGGCTAATAGTCTTCAGTGGACCTCATTTGACTTGGTTGATGGCGCTGAAAACTGGAATACGCTGCTGCATGAGCTTATTGGCATTTTTGCCTATTGGATTACGGGAAAAATCTAGATATTCTGTAAAATAAACCTATATGAGCTCGGCCAAAAAAGCACCCCCTGCTTCAGACCTATCGTCTGCGCCAGAGTTTTCGATTGAATTTTCTGCTGATCGCCTCGCTAACCAGTTCTTAATCGCTATGCCGGGTATGGTCGACCCGAATTTTGCTGGTTCAGTCATTTACCTCTTTGAGCATACGGATAGAGGGGCAATGGGATTGGTTGTTAATCGGCCTACCGAAGTGAATCTAGCGAATCTCTTTGAAAAAATAGAACTCAAATTAGAAATTGCGCCACTACTTGAGCAGCCAGTCTACTTTGGTGGACCAGTGCAGGTTGAGCGCGGCTTTGTATTGCATGAGTCCAACGCAGGTTTATCTTATAGCTCCTCCCTGATCATTCCTGGAGGATTA
>CANHLB010000125.1 GCA_947461335.1 Burkholderiaceae bacterium
TGAATGAGCGCATGAAAGAGCGTATTTACCCCTGGAAATATATTGATATTGGGATGCTTCATGAGCGTTTTAATAAAGCCAGTGATATCCCGGGGATTGGGGACCAATATTAATAAGCTACCCTTCGCTATCCCTAACAAAGCGCAGGCAGTTAAGGCAAAAATATGTGTCATTGGTAAAGCACACAAAAATACCAGCTGCTGTTCAGACTTTTGCTTTAACCCAGGATTGAGCCATAACTCAATCTGCATGATGTTCGAAAGAATATTTCTATGAAGTAAGACGGCGCCTTTAGAGGTGCCAGTGGTTCCGCCGGTATATTGTAAAAAAGCAATGTCATCAAGACAAATATTTGGCTTTTTAAAATGGTGTGAAGCGCCAATATGCAGCGCCTCTTTAAAGGCAATATGGGTAAAATCCCAGCTAGGGATAATCTTTTTTACATTGCGAGCAACCCAATTAATTACCAGACCTTTGAGGCCAAGCAGTTCTCCGGGGCTACTCACAATCACTTGGCGAATACCATCTAAAGGCTTGATTTCTTGATAGGTATGAGCAAAGTTCTCCATTAATACAATCACGGAAGCGCCGCTATCTCTTAACTGAGCCTCAAGCTCCCGTGCAGTGTAAAGAGGATTGATATTAACTACGACATACCCAGCCCTCAGTGTGCCGATCATAGCCACTACATACTCAATGACATTGGGGTACATCAGCGCAACGCGTGCGCCCTTCTCTAGATTAAGTGTTTGCAAATAAGCTGCAAAATCTTTAGAAAGCCTATCAATCTCCCGATAGGAGAAAAAGCTGCCCATAGCCTCAACTGCTTTACGATTGCCAAAACGCGCAAAGCATTCTTCTAAGAATTCTGCCAAAGAAGTATGGCTCAGTGGGCCTATCTCATGTGGCACTCCTTGCGGGTAATTCTTTAGCCAAGGTTTTGATGTATTAGTCATGGTATTGATCAACTCAATAGCTGTTTAAGCTTTTCTACAAATGCATCTTGTCCATGATTGACTTTTTGATGCCACGCATTAGCTGCAGTTTCATTAGCCTCATCGGTGATGTATTTATAAGAATGCCATGGAATCTGATAGTGATTAGCAATATAGGCAATGGCGAATAACTCCATATCCACTACATCTACTCCTTGGCTCAGTAACCAAGGGTCAGCAGCAGTGACAAAACTATCTCCAGAACCGCAGACATATTCTCCTGATGATAAGTATTCAGATGGTCTGTCACAAAATGGAGTTTTGCCCCGGGGCGCTAGAGGTTCAGCGTCCATATCTCGCTGCAATACTTTACTAATCTCTAGCAGGCCCTCTAGACTTGGATTAATCTTCCCTGCAGTACCAAAATTAATGATCTGTTTTGGTTGATGCTGCTCAATTGCTTTTAGGGTGGCCAAACTCGCATTAATCTTACCAACGCCGGAATAGACGAGATGAATCTTTGCATTTGGAATATTAGGCAGAGCCTCTCGCTTGAGCTCAGTCTCTAAAGCAGTGATAATGAGGATGTCTGTTTTCATGATTGCGATGAATGAATTTATTAGATTATCTACCTGGAGTGCCCGACTTTCCTAAACCCGGAATTTTGTTTCGAGACATATCCCCTTTGCTTGTAAACCCCGCTGCTTTTCAGAATGCTATCGTACAAATGGAGCGTTTAGCAGAGGAGTTTGATTACACCCATATTTTAGGCATCGAATCCCGCGGTTTTATCTTTGGCTCAGCCTTGGCGCATCACACCCATAAAGGCCTGGCCTTGGCCAGAAAGCCCAATAAACTGCCTTTGGCAACGCATCGCGAGCAATACGGGCTGGAATATGGCTCTGATTCTCTAGAAATTGCGCAATCTACCCTACCTAAAAACGCCAGGGTCTTATTAGTGGACGATGTTCTTGCTACCGGCGGAACTCTGATTGCTGCCAATCAATTATTACTGAGTGCTGGATTTGAGGTCAGCGGTGCAGTCACTCTTCTAGAAATCGCCGCTTTGAATGGCAGCCAAATACTAGATAGGCATGGCATCAAAAACAAAACCGTTTTAATTTGCTAATGATCTGCTCTTGTCATTAAAGCAGTTTTTTTGTACCTCTTAATAGTTTCATTACGCCCCAGCCGACTGCAAGCACCTTGCTAGCTAACTTCGGCTTGTAATGCGCTAAAGCCGCAAAGGCGCTAGTCCATAAAAGTGGATTACTTTTCAGAAAATGGTAAGCATCGACCCCTTTATCAGCCCAAGAAAGTGGCTTCTCCCAGGGTTCAAAATTGGCGGCGAATGCTTTACGTTCACGTCCCGCTTGAACCTGCAGTTGATGTTGACGCTCTTGGAGAGCTGCTAATTTGGCGCTCATTTTGATAACGCTTCACGGTCCTTGGCAAGCTCGGCAATCGAAGCCTCAAACAATTTAGGCATCGTACGCAATGACTGAGTAATGAGGAGCGCCAAAATCAGTCCAATGATTAAAAAGGCAGCTGTCAATAAGCTCAAGGCCATCATCCGATCTGCTTCCCAGCTATAAATCACGATCAATAAAGCCAACATGACTAAGCCGAAGAACAAAAAGAATAAAGCGCACACAATCATGATGAGCAGCTTGATGAATTTGCTTCTCGCTATCTGTACATCTAGCGATAGTAACTCTAGACGAGTTTGTGCAATCGACGCGCCGGTAGCAGCAAGCCCTTTGATTGAGGAGAGTAAATTTTCTTGAGACATGGTGCTCTAGCGACGACGAATGAAAAGGCCAATCAACAATCCTAATCCTGCTGCAACACCAATTGCCTCCCAGGGATTGCGATGCACAAAGTCATCGGCGCTTTCAGCGACTACCTTAGCTTTATCCGTTAATGTGCCTTCAAGACCTGAAAGGCTCTCTTTTGCTCCCGCAATGGTTTCCAGGGCTTTATTACGTATGGAGTGCACCACCTCGCCTGGGTGATCTTCCGTTGCCTTAATCAATGCTTCAGCATCAGCCATCAGCGCCTTGAATTCGCCAATGAGTTGATCTGCGCCAGCAACAGCTTCGTTTGCAATAGTGTGTTCAGTCTTTTTTGTGCTCATCAGAATTGCTCCTATTTGGTATGCCTATATTCTAAGCATTTCTATGGGAAGAGCCTAGTAATAACACAGTCATTCCGGCATTACCCTCTTTGAAGCGCTTTAAGTATCTTTTTAATCCAGGACGGCGCCTCAAGAGCGTGTGGTAGTTATGAGTACCGTAGGCCACATTCTCGCCAAAATAGAATTCTTCCACACGATCTGCAAAACGATTATTTTCAAGGGCCTCATGGACTGCCCTTTTGATATGGCCACCCTCGCCACTCGCACCATACCCATGAATCAGCACAATAGCCTTAATCCCTAGAGCAAGACACTTGCGTAAATAGTCAGTGAGCTGCTCTAAAGCTTCTTCAACTAAGGGGCTTCCTTGCTTAAGATTAATCTCAATGGTGTCTGAACTTAAATCTGGAGTGCTATCAGATCCACAATGCGGACATTGACCGAACAATGTCCGTGCATTGCCACAATCTGGGCACTGGGCAATATCTAGCACTAAGAGCAGTACTTGCCTTCTAGAATTGCAACATCTGTTGATTTGTCATCTACCATTAAGTTCAATGCCTTTTGGGCAAGTTCGCGATTCTCTTGAGTCTTTAGGTGAAGATTGATTAGGCTCGATACATCTTTTCTAATCGAGGTGTTGCCGTAGCGCAAACCCTTTAATGTAGAAACTGCCTCAGCAGAAATCTTGCACTGCTGATTAACTAATTCAGATGAATCTGATGTTTTGGTATTTGCATAAGCCACTGCAGCAACAGTGATAGATATAACGGCTAATAGGCCTTTTTTCATTCTAGTTCCTTATTTTGTGACCACATGTTGGGCAACAGCCCGAATCTTTTGCTTTTGATTTTCTGAGAGCGGCATACACACTAGATTCCGAAATCTCCAACTTTCTAGCTGCTTGAGCAGCAGTTAAGCCCTTCCCTACCCACTCCAAGGCTTGATGTGTTTTCGGTACCTGTCTTTTCATTTCCTCTCCCAGTTCTATCACTATATCACAACTTCAGTACTTGTGAAGTTGTGAAGTGTAATTAATATATCATGACAAACCCTAATCAAGGGATTTGAGGATCTAGTGGATTAAGTATTGGGAATTTGGCTGATAAGCCTGATTTTGCTAATAAAGTCAGCCAAGTAGGCGGACGATAGTATGATTTGAGTGATTAAAGGGAGCCCATATGTACCGTATTATTTTTCTAATAGCAGTGAGTCTTGCGCTTATCTCCTGCAGAGGTAACGATAAAGTGGTGAGCGGCTGGGAAATTAATGATGTCTATCACTCAACCATCATCACTCCAAATCCCACTACTGGAGAAAAAGTCTATCAGGGCCCTCCTATCAATACGATGGATGCTGCCAATACCTATGAAATGTACAGTCTTAGAAGCACGAAATCTAAAGAGGGTGCTGTTTCCTACGAACTCTTGGTTCAGCTAACGTATTACAGTAAATGGCGCTATTACGATGCCGCTTCAGTAAGAAATAAACCAACTAGCTCATTTAAGGTGGTATCTAGAGAAGCTGGGCTTTGCGAGCAAGCCGGCTGCATGTTCAAAGAATTACTTGCCATTCAATTAAGCGATGCATTCATTAAAGAAAATATGAGTGGGTTTGAGCTGAGCATTTCATCTAAGAGCGGCTTAACCAGTGTTCTATTCGTCCCCTCTCAATACCTTAAGGGTTATCTGAAAGCAGTTGAAGGCAAGAACTACTAGGCTCTCAAGGCCATATACATTAAGCCTTAAATGAAAAAGCCACCCGAAGGTGGCTTTTTCAATGCAGAGATAAAAATTAAGAAGCTAACTTAGCAGCCTTTTTAGCTGGCTTAGCAGCGTATTGACCTTGAATGTTAGCTAATGCAGCATCAACACTTTTCTCAAAGTTTGCGAAAGCATCAGTTGCTGTAGCACGAACTTGGTCAAACTGTTGAAGTGAAGATTCAAAAGCAGTTTTGAATGCAGAAACATAAGCCTCTGATCCAGCAGGAGCAGTTTTAGTAGCTTCTTTAACAAACTTAACTAAATCATCACGTGCATCATCAATAGAAGCATCAATCATTTGAGCAACTTCTTTATTGCCATTGCGAACAACTTTGCTCACTTTAGCTTGATAAGCAGCAGCGTATTTAGCAGCTTCTTGAGCAACTTCTGGCTGAGCTAATGTAGATAACTGTTGTGCATCTTTAATAGATAACAACTGTGCGCTAGCATCTTGTGCAGCGGCCAATGCATCTTTAGCAGCAGCTTGGTTAATTTCTGCCAATTCTTTCGCGCTTTCAACCGCTACTTGCGCTAAATGTTTAGCACTTTCAACAGCTTTAGCTTGAGCTTGGGAGATTTGATCGTTTAATTGAGTTTGGAACATGATTTATCCTTAATAAGTTATTGGGTTAAATTTTATTGCGATGCACCATTGTATACATAACTTTGCTGTGGTGCAACATTTAGTAGCAAAAATACCAACAATTATTACTATTAGGACGAGTATGGGCTATAAAAAACCCCGTAAGTCATTGTATTTACAGGGTTTATTTAAGCAATGCTAATCTAGAAATAAAGGGCAACTACAAAAATCTAAGCCCCTCTACGTAGGCTTACTTGGTCGAAAGGAGTTTTTGTACTTCCTCTTTGATAGCTGATTCTGAGACAGCGCCAGCCATAAAGCTCGTTTTTCCATTAAGGTTGTTCACAATAATCACCCCAGGGGTGCCA
>CANHLB010000126.1 GCA_947461335.1 Burkholderiaceae bacterium
AAATGCTCCAATTAAGAGATGGCGGTGAAGCTTGAGTCCAGGATATTGGATATTTTCTGACTCCAAAGCCAAGACGACTCCATATGTAGGCAACAGCAAAAATAATGCTCACGCCTAACATTACTGTTACTCCCAAATGTATGAAACTGGCATGGGCTTGAATCATAATTAATGGGTTGGCACCAGCGGGAGGATGTACGCATCTCATTACTAATAAGAGTCCTATTGTGACAACCAAGGCAACTATATAGACCCAAAATGCATCGCCGAATAACTGATAGGCCACTATACCCACCAAGCTACTAATCAGATGCGCCCCAAATACCGCTCTTGGCTGTGCGGCAGGTGCAGTAGTAAGAGCAAATAAAAAGAGTGTAGTACCGCCCAAAGAGGCTAATAGAAGTGGAGAGTTTGCTTTAGTAATCCATAAGGCCAAAGAAATCGCCACAGAGGATCCAATTAAAACCCATGCCAAACGTAATAACAAAGTTTTCATAAGCTGATAATAGACACAAAGGATTCAGATCCCTTGAAAAGTGGCAACTTTTGACACACAAATATCTTCTAGCAGCCTGGAGGCCTTGAATTACGGGTATTTACACAATAGCAAACAAAATGATGCAATCTAGAAAGGGCTTCAAAGAGGAGAAAGTATAAATAAGTAGATCATTTGGCAATAAAGAAGGCTTTTGGAACTGGCGTGCACCAAACGATCCCATCACCTATTTGTCCAGTCTGACAAACTGCAACTATCTTATTCATTAGTACCTCTGCAATTTCATCATTGCAAATAATCTCAATCCGTATCTTTGCGGAGTAATCTGTAAGCTCATCTTTGATGTTGGCTTTACTTGTTTTAGTGGGAGCGCTACACCCCTCTACCTTGGTCACCGTCATCCCGGGGAATCCAGGTGTTTCTAGTAAGGCCGTTCTTAGCGGAGCTAATTTATTTGGGCGAATAATCGCTTTGACTTCCATCATGCTTCCACCTCTTTTTCTTCAAACCATCGATATAAGACAGGTAGTACTAGTAATGTTAAAGCGGTTGATGTCACTAATCCAGCAATAACAACTGCGGCAAGGGGGCGAGTAACCTCAGACCCTGGGCCACCGGAGAACAACATTGGCACTAAGGCCAGCATAGCAACTGATGCAGTCATCATGACAGGCCTAAAACGGTGGCTGCAGCCGTGAAGTAAGGCTTCTTCCATGCTATAGCCGCTTTCGCGTAGCTGCTTAATAAAGGAAATTAAAACTACTCCATTGAGTACTGCGATACCCCAAAGATTAATAAATCCCACAGCTGCTGGCACAGAGAGATACTCTCCTGTCAAAAACAGACCGAAGACGCCGCCAATAGAGGCAAATGGCAGCACAAGAATAATTAAGCTTGCTAATCTAATAGACTTAAAGAGCATGAAGAGCAAGAAGAAAATTGCCAAAATAGTGAGGGGAATAATAATCATGAGACGTGACATTGCTCTTTGCATATTTTCAAACTGACCGCCCCATTGCAATGTATAACCTTGTGGTAGCTCCACATTTTTAGCAATAAGATCCTGCGCTTCTTGGACAAAGCCCCCTAAGTCACGACCATCAACGTTGACACCCACGACTAAACGGCGCCTACCCGACTCACGAGATATCTGAGCTGGCCCTTCTACTAGAGAAATCTCCGCTAAGTCACGCATCAAAACTTGAGCGCCATTCGGTGAAGGCAACACAATATTCTCAATAGCATCGATTTTATTTCGATAGGATGCTGGGTAACGTAATACCAGTGGGAAGCGACGTTCTCCTTCGTAAACCGTGCTGGCTTGTTTACCACCAATCGCTGTCTCAATGACTTCATTCACATCAGAAACATTAATTCCATAACGCGCAATGGCATCACGATCAATTTTGATATTCAGATAATTTTGACCAGAAGCTTGCTCTATGCGTAAGTCATTGCTACCCTTCATCTTCGTAAGAATTTGACCAATTTGTGACCCTAACTTTTGAAGAGTAGCAAGATCTTCACCAAAAATCTTGACAGCTACTTGTGAGCGAACACCAGATACCATTTCATCAACCCGTGCAGCTATCGGCTGAGAAATTGCCAACTCTATGCCAGGAAGCGTTTTGAGTTTTTCCCGAATTTGCTGGGCGATTTCTTCTTGACTAAGATCCCTATCTCCTAAAGGCTTAAGAGTCACAATCGGATCTGACTCATTAGGTTGTCCTGGATCAGCAGGCGATTCACCTTTACCTAGCCTTGAGACCGCCATTTCTACACCAGGAATTGTCATGATGCGTTTAATCGCCTCGAATTCCAACTTAATCGATTCATCTAGTGATATGTTGGGCGCTCTAACAATAACTGGCGTAATGGAACCCTCTTGCATCACTGGAATAAAAGCCTTACCCAGCAGAACAAAGCCAATCAGACTCACTCCCAGTGCAATTAAGGAGCGCTTCACAACCAATTTAGGATGAGCCAAGCTCCAATGTAGCCATCGTTCATAGGGTGCCCGCAGTGTTTTCACAACTTTAGTATCGTCTTCGCTGCCGCCCTTCAATATATATGAGCAAAGTACTGGAGAAAGGGTAAATGACAGAATAAGGGATATGGCTAAAGCAATCGCAATCGTAATTGCCATTGGAGCAAACATTTTGCCTTCCATGCCCTCAAGCGATAAAAGTGGCATGAAGACGAGGATGATGATGCCAACGCCAAAAAGTACTGGCGTACCTACCTCAGAGGCTGCCTCCAAGATAATCCTGTTCTTAGACTCGCCAGACTTGAGGCGCTCACCTAATTTTGCGAAAGTATTTTCTACAACCACCACAGATCCGTCTACCATGATGCCAATTGCAATGGCTAGTCCACCCAGCGACATTAGGTTTGCAGAAATTCCATAGCGATTCATGACTAAAAAGGTCAATAAGGGTGTGAGTAATAGTGTTGCTACAACAATCAGAGATGAGCGCACATCGCCTAAAAATAAGAAGAGCAAAATAATAACTAAGATGACTCCTTCGACTAATACCTTGGCTACGTTAAACATTGCCGCATTGACCAGATCCGTTCGGTCGTAAAAAGGCACAATTTGTAAGCCATCTGGCAGTAATTTGCCTTCATTAATTTCTTCGACTTTGAGTTTGATGCGATTAACTACTTCACGAGCATTGCCGCCTCTGATCATCTGAATAATTCCAGCTACGCTCTCTGTATAGCCATTCTTAATTGCAGCACCCTGTCTAATTTCACTTCCAATGGTGACCTCGGCTACGTTTTTGACGTAAACCGGTATGCCTTTAACTTCTTTGAGAATGATTTTGCCGATATCTTCGGGCTTTGTAATTAAGCCTAAGCCACGAATAAGATAACGTTCAGCATAGCTCGGTAATTGGCCACCACCAGAATTGGCATTATTGCGAGCAAGCGCTTGGTAGACCTCATGCAAGCTAATTTGATAATGGCGTAAGCGTTCAGGATTTACTAAAACCTGATATTCCCTGGCATAACCACCTTGTGTATTAATCTCTGCAACCCCAGGAATAGAGCGCAACATGGGGCGCACAATCCAATCCTGAACAGCCCGGCGTTCTGATAGCTCATCTACTGAAAGTTCTCTGTGTCGATCTGATGGGTGATCTAGCGTGTATTGATATACCTCACCCAAGCCAGTAGAAGGAGGTGCTAAGACTGGAGTAATCCCCGGGGGCATCTTCGAGGCAACTTCGATCAATCTCTCGGTGACCAATTGGCGCGCAAAATAGATATCTGTCTTTTCTGTAAAGACTAGAGTGATAACAGAAATACCATTACGGTTTAGGGAGCGCATCTCTGTCAAACCTGGTAAGCCAGTCATTCCTAGCTCAATAGGAATCGTTACAAAGCGCTCAACCTCTTCAGGCGATTTTCCGGGTGCTTCTGCGGCAACTTGTACCTGCACATTAGTCACATCTGGAAAGGCATCTACTGATAGTCTTTTGGTAGCCAATAGACCCGCCACCATCAATGCTATCGCGATGATGACAACGAGCAAGCGCTGCTGAAGAGAAAGGCGAACTATTCTTTCAATCATCTAACTTATCCACCACTAAGCTGACGCTTACGCTCAGTATTGAGATGGTAGGCTCCTTCGGTAGCAATTTCTTGCCCCTCTTTTAGGCCAGATATAACTGGACGAAAACCTTTGCCTTCGGGGCCAAGCTTAACTGCCACCATGCGATATAGATCATCATCTAATCGCACAAAAACATGATCATGATTATCTTCTCTAACTACAGCGCCTACCGGAACAACCAGCTTATCCATTGGCTGACTTTCAATTAACATGGTTGCTAGCATGCCTGGCTTGATTTGTCCTTCTTTATTGGCAAGCTCCATTCTTACTACTACTGTACGAGTTTGGGGGTTTACGATCGAATCAACATGGGCAACGGACCCATCAATTTCTTGATTACGTAAAGCCGGAATAATTAAGGAAGCTTTTTGACCTTTATGAATAAGGTAAGAATTACTTTCAGGAACTTCAGAAATCGCCCACAAAGTATTCAAATCAGCTACCGTAAATAATGCATCTGCAGGTTGCACAACCTGCCCTTTGTTAATCTTACGTTCAACAATCTCACCAGGGATAGTGGCTATGACATTGTTAATAGACTCGATTAAGCCTGACTTTGCTAACTTATCAATACTGGCTTGATCCATACCTTGAACCCTTAGCTGATCATTAGCAGCCCGGAACTCTGCCTTAGCGCTACTAGATTCTGCTTCACGTTTTTGTAATTCCGCCAATGCAATCACATCTTCCTTGTACAAAATTTTGGCACGGTTAGCTGCTTGATCAGCTAACTGACTAGCACTCTTTGCTTTTAAGTAAGAAAGTTGTGACTGGGTTAACTCAGTAGAAGTAATTTTGGCTAGAATATCTCCCTGCTTCACTATTTGACCGGGCACAGCCAAAATATCAGAGACTCTACCAGTCACGTTTGCACCGATGCGCGATAAAAAGAGTTCATTGAAATCAATTCGGCCCGAAGCACGAAGCTCTTCTACAAATGGAGAAACCTGTGCTTTGCCATCTGTGATGATTTTTCGCAAATCCTCATTTACCACAACAACATTGGGATCCTGGACTGATTTAATAGTGGGCCTTCTATCAAATACATTAAAGTAATTGAGAACAATAATGAATAGGCAAAACCAAGGCAGATAGAACATCCCTTTTTTAAACCAATGAGGAGAGCTGTCATAGCGGGTGGTAACCGCTGGGGCACGACCTGCAATCCAATCATGCGCAATTTGATACCAATGGTTTTGGGTTTGAATAACTTGCCCGCTCCACTCCTTCGAATACAGCTTCACCTTTTGACTCAAGAAAGTCTTCCACACTCTGAGCTTTTTCATAAATTCTGCAAACTCTTGTTTCATTGCTTTCCACCTTCTATTTTGGCTAACCACTCAGGACTTGCCCTTAATCTTTGAATTTCAGTAACAACTGAAGCTAAATCAAAGCGAGCTTTAATCAGATCATTTCTAGCGGCTCGGAAAGTTCTTTGTGCATCCAGATACTCAAGCATGCCGCGCTCTCCAAAGCGGTAAGATACTTCCGCAATCCGCTGAGCGCTCGCTGCAAGCTGAACAACCTCTTGATCTAGAATTTTGACCTGATAAGTAGCCATTTGATAAAGCTTATAAGCCGTTTCAATTTGCTGATCTAAACTTTGACTCTGCGCATTAAATTGATTTTTTGCTTTAGATGCATTTGCTTCAGCCTCAGCTACTTGACC
>CANHLB010000127.1 GCA_947461335.1 Burkholderiaceae bacterium
CGCATCACTCCAGGTAATAGGCCAGCTGCAATGGGTGGAGTTAGCCAGTCAGGGCTACCATGAGGTTTAACAAAAATGCTAGTCCTGCCACCTTCAGTAATAAATCCCTGCTCATTGGTGAAAAGGGCATCAAACCCACCTAATTTAGCCGCTTCTTGCCAGGCGAGATCATACAAAGTTCGCTTGCTCACTTTGTGGCGCAGTAAGGCATCCCCAGAGAATATTTCAACACCACATTGAAGAATATCCTTTGCCCAAAATATTTTTACTGGCGTTTTTAAATCGTCCAGCACCTTAGTAGACAAAGAAAGCTCACCATTAGGCTCTAGATCAAGTCTTAATCTAAATGAAAAAGTGGAATCAAGTGCTACTACAGCAGCTCCAATGATCAGCTCAGCTTCAGTTCTATTAAATGGAATTCTTAAGGCTAGAGCAGAGGATTGCATGCGATCAAGATGCTCAGAAAGTCTCTGAGCGTTGCCTTGAGCAATCAAAATGGTTTCAAATAATCCCGTGGAACTAGGAAGCGTCATTAAGAAGTCTGATTTGATACAGCACTCTTGCCATTCTTGCTTTGGATTGGAGTCATTAGTAATCCCCGCCCCAATGCCTAATGTGAAAGTAGAAGCATGCGTTTGCTGGTCTTCTGCAATTTCAACCGTACGAATAGGAACGCTAAAGGCAAAGTTACCGCTAGGATCTAACCATCCTAAGGCGCCGCAGTAATAGCCTCGGTCTTGGGGTTCAAGCTCTTGAATAATTTGCATGCTACGTTTTTTTGGGGCCCCAGTGACTGAGCCACAGGGAAAAACAGCATTCAGAATATCAAACAGAGAGGTTTCTGGCTTTGCATAGCCCTGTACGGTTGAGGTCATCTGTAAAACATCACCATACCTTGCCACTTCAAACAAATTTGGCACTGTCACTGTGCCCGGTAAGGAAACACGACTAAGATCATTACGCAATAGATCCACAATCATGACGTTCTCAGCTTGATTTTTAGGGTCCTCAGACAAAGCGCTTGCTAATTCAGAGAGGGCGCTGGCAGTACCTTTCATGGGCATTGCTTTGAGAATATCGCCTTCACGAGAAACAAAGAGCTCAGGGGATTGAGAAAGTAGGTAATGATTGTCATAGGCAATGTAAGCACCAAACCTACCTGGCTGACGATCACGTAGGCGGCTATACAAAGCTAAGGTCGAGCCATAAGTCTTTCCAGAGATTCGATAGGTGTGATTGATTTGATAGCTATCACCATTTTGAATGTACTCTTGAATGCTAGCAATATCTGCTGCAAACCGCTTCTCATCTAATGACTCAGCAATGTCAAGGACGCCAGCCATTCTTTGATCACCCTCAAGCAGGGCTAGTCTATCGGCAATGAGAGTGTCTACCTCTTGTTTGGATAGCTTGCCACATTGCTTAAAGGACCATGCCTCAATCAGTGGGTGAGAGCTTGGAGTGGTGCCGACCCTTGGAGGAATTTTATGTATTTGCCTGCCAAGCTCATAAGCGAATGCAGCAACTACATATTCACCTCGGCCAAGAGCTGCACTAATTTCTAATAAACAATTCTGAGTAGCTTTAAGATCAAGATCGTTATCACCGCTGGTAAGTATTCGCCAATAATGGATTGGGTTTTCATAAAGACGACTCGTTGGATTAGCCTTTGTACTTTGCGCATCGTCGAGCAAAATCATTGCGGCTGACCCAATTTCTTTTGATTTATTTCAAAATAGTGGCGGATTCAATCGTCACAGTCTTACTTGGAACATCAGCCATTCTGCCCATGCGGGGTGCTGGCGCAACCATCGTTGGAACCTTACGAATCGCATCAATGGTCTGCGTTCCTGAAATGACTTTACCAAATACGGTATAGCCATTACCCATTGCATTAGGAAAATCCAATGGCACATTATCATTTACGTTAATGAAAAATTGTGAAGTTGCAGAATCAGGATCAGACGTACGGGCCATAGCAATGGTATAGCTACTATTTTTTAGACCGTTCTGTGCCTCTGATACTACCGGGGGGTTAGTCGGTTTCTGGACTAAGTCAGGCGTAAATCCACCACCTTGAATCATGAAACCATCAATCACTCGATGAAAAATGGTGCCGTTATAAAAACCACTTTTGACATAGCTTAAAAAATTAGCAGTCGTCTTTGGAGCTTTGACATCATCTAACTCCACGACAAAATTACCCATCGTGGTTTTGAATTCCACCTTTGGGCCAGCAATTGCAGCTTGGCTGGCAAAGCAAGAGGCAATGAGAATGAGACTGGCAAAAAGCTTACGCATAAAAACTCCTTAGTTAAATTAAAGTGCTTATAGGTGATTGTATTGTGCAATCTATCCTATTGAATTAAGTTAGACCGTTAGGGACATTACCTGCATAAACATACGATGCTTCGTCAAACATACCTGGCCGCGCAAGATACTCAAGGGTCCAGTCAATCGTATCTACACCCCAAAAAGGGTGCCCATTGAGTATGAGGGTGGGGACCCCAAAGGCACCATCTGCTTTGGCTTGATTTGTGTTGGCAACGAGGGCTGCTTTCACTTGAGGATTCTCAGGTTTTGGGGTTTGAGCCGGTAAGCTTAAATAGGTGCAAAACTCGGACCATGAAAGATCTGGGTCTTTGCCTTCCATCCAAACATAATCAAAGGCACGTTCCACCATTTCCCAGTCGGCATTTTGCTCTAACAGGAGGCGCTGCGGAGCAACTGTTAGAAAAGGATGGTGCTCAGGAAAACGAAAGGGGATTCCGAGTTTCTCTGCTTGCCATGTACAAAATTGATATAGATGAAGACGTTTTGCAGCTACTTCAGCAGGGCCAATATTTTCAGTGGCTCTCAGAAGACCCCCTAAAAGAATCGGCACAGGTTTAATATCTAAATCTTTTAGACGCTGCCTTTGTTTTACATACAAATAAGCAAAAGGCGAAATAATGTCGTAATACAAAGTAGCTGAAATTTTTTCGCTCATCTGCTCATCCCTTATTTCTTTTTGTACTCAGCATCTAAATTGCGTAAGAAGGCCATCTTTTCTTTAATCTGTCCTTCTAGACCGCGATCAACAGGCTCATACCAGTGGGGTTCTTGCATACCCTCAGGCAAATACGACTCACCAGCAGCATAGCCGTGTGGCTCATCATGGGCATAGCGATACTCTTTGCCGTGCCCAAGCTCTTTCATGAGTTTGGTTGGCGCATTCCGTAAATGATTGGGTACCGGTTTTGATTGATCATTGGCAACATAAGCCTTAGCAGCGTTAAATGCCTGATAACTCGCATTACTTTTTGAGGCTACCGCTAAATAGACTACCGCTTGACCTAGAGCAAGCTCGCCTTCTGGCGATCCTAGTCGTTCAAAGGTTTGTGCAGCATCATTCGCTAATTGCATTGCTCTAGGATCTGCGAGGCCAATATCTTCCCAAGCCATGCGAATAATGCGGCGTGCTAGATATCGAGGGTCTACGCCACCATCGAGCATGCGACAAAACCAATAGAGGGCTGCATCAGGGTTCGACCCTCGTACCGATTTATGTAGCGCAGAAATTTGATCATAAAACTGATCGCCGCCCTTATCAAAGCGCCGCGCTTGCACTGTCAGCGCATTTTCTATAAAAGCTTGATCAATCACTTTAAGGGATGATCCAGGGGTTAAAACAGCATTGCGAATTTGCTCCACTAAATTTAGTAGGCGACGTGCATCACCATCTGCATTGATGATGAGAGTACTTATTGCACTGTCTTCAAACTCAATATCTGGCATGGCATGCTGGTGCGCGCGCAAAAATAGTTCTTTCAGTTCATCACCACTAAATGATTTAAGTACATAAACCTGCGCACGAGATAGAAGCGCAGAGTTCACTTCAAACGATGGGTTCTCAGTGGTAGCGCCAATAAATGTAAATAAGCCTGACTCTACGTGAGGAAGAAGGGCATCTTGTTGGCTTTTATTAAAGCGATGAATCTCATCGACAAACAAAATCGTTTGCTTGCCGTATTGAGCCATATTTTGCTGAGCACGCTCAATTGCTTCCCGAATTTCTTTAACGCCCGCTAGCACCGCTGAGATAGCAATGAACTCACGATCAAAGGCTTTTGCTGAGAGACGAGCTAAGGTGGTTTTGCCAACGCCTGGAGGTCCCCACAAGATCATAGAGTGGGGCTTCCCTGAAGCAAATGCCAGATTGAGAGGTTTGCCAGCAGCCAATAGATGAGTTTGTCCAATCACTTCTTCAATTGTTTTTGGACGCAATGCCTCCGCTAAAGGTGGAGGTGGAGTGCTATCGAAAAGACTGCTCATGCAATCATCATGCTTGTATAAATAGAATCACAATAGCTGCCCAAGTAAGGCACGCTGCCGCAACGTAAGTTAAGCGACTGCGCATCGCCATAAAGGCATCACGAGCGATCGCATCAGAAAAATAATATTGATAGGTATTCTGATCAATATTGCGCTGAATGATTAAGGTAGATGCCAAAATCAATAGGCCAACGGGAATGTAAATATGTAATGCAAGCCAAGCTACTAAAGCGGGAATGACACCCCAGATCCAAACATTCCGATCGATCCAACGATCCCCACTTGGTGGTTGACCTAGAGTGTGTAAGCTAGCACCCCAATGCAATGCGCCCATGAAAGAGGTAATTACTGCCCCATAGCCTGCAAGGGATTCTGCGCTTAAGTAATTTAAGGGGGTGGGTGCTAATTGCACTAATAGCGCAAGCCCTACAAAAGGAATAAGACCTGCGTAGCCAAGCTTCAGTACTAAAGGTGGAATAGGGTTCACGGGAGTTCTATTGACTAAGTTGAAAATTATTTATCATAGGTATAAACGCCTCGACCCGTTTTACGGCCAAGGTAACCTGCTGCAACCATTTCACGAAGGAGCGGACAAGGGCGATACTTTGAGTCACTAAAGTTTTCAAAATATACTTCCATGACTGCTAAGCAAGTATCCAGACCAATGAGATCTGCTAGCGCAAGGGGGCCAATAGGCTGATTGCAACCAAGCTTCATCCCGGCATCAATATCTTCTGGACTGGCTAAGCCCTCTGATAAAACAAAGAACGCTTCATTAATCATTGGTAACAAAATTCGGTTCACCACAAAGCCAGGCGAGTTCTTAACGGTGATTGGTTCTTTGCCAATACGCTTGGCCATATCAATAATGGCGGTATGGGTTGCATCGCTAGTCTGCAAGCCACGAATCACTTCCACCAATGCCATCAGTGGCGGTGGATTAAAGAAATGCATACCAATAAAGCGTGTTGGGTTTGAGTCAAGGGCTGCTAGCTTGGTAATCGAGAGAGAAGAGGTGTTGGTGGCAATAATAGTGTCTTTATTAACGATCTCATCAACTTGCTTCAGAATCTTTTCTTTGACAGCCTGATTTTCAGTAGCAGCCTCAATGACTAAACCTAAACCTTTGAGGTCTGAGTAAGAGGTACTACCTTTAATGCGTCCAAGAGCAGCCTCTTTTTCTTTAGCAGTTAATGTTTCTTTTTTGATGAGACGATCTAAGCTTTTACTAATCTGATCCAGGCCACGCTGAACTGCTGCCTCATTGATGTCAACCATGACAACATCTAAGCCAGCAACGGCGCATACCTGCGCAATCCCATTACCCATAGTGCCAGCACCAATTACACCAACGGATTGAATCATCATCTTATTTCC
>CANHLB010000128.1 GCA_947461335.1 Burkholderiaceae bacterium
ACTTCCTAAGCTCGGATTCTGGGTAACTCTGGGAGCTTGAGTAGTGACAACAGTTATCTGCTTTGCGAAACTTGCCCTTGTCATGAAGGCTTTTGGAATTCAACATCTCTGAGTAATGGCCGTTACTGGCCGTAAGCAGACCCTCAGAGCAAAATACATCGTCATTGCCATTGAAAATGTGCAGTAATTGACTACACACTTTTCAGTACCCCAAGCGTTACTTAAAGTAACGCTCAAATAGCCAAACCTCACCTTTAGTCTCAAAAGTTAGCTTTTTGTGACTTTTAGGTCCCGTTAAGGTTCTCTGGTTATGAGAGCAGAAGTCCAAAGAAAACCACTAGGATTTCAAGAGCTTACATCGCCTGTTTATCGGTGTGTGAGTATTTGTGTGACTAGATTGACAAGATCACAAGAGGCACTATCTGACTCTTTGGTTTTCAAAACCAAAGGATTTTTGGAGCAACCATCTAACACTTCGTTGTTCCAAGGTGGTTTTAGAGGAGCAAGCGTTACTTTAAGTAACGCTTATATAGTAAGAGACTGCTTTCAACCCAAAGCAGGCTATGGGGGTACCCCCCTCTAAAAACTACTAAAAGCTTGCATATACAGACTAAGCCACTTATTCTAATTAAAGTAATTATAAGTATTGAAAATAAATGCCCAAAAGTTCAAATGCTATAAGAACGATCATTGCTGCGTTGATTTCGCTTGACGTATGTGCGCAGGCAGAAAATCAGACGTATGAACAACTAGACAGACCCGCAATTTTCGACTCAAAGCCATATGCTGAAATTGGATCTAGCTATGAGGGACTTACCAACGGATATGCTCCATGGCAAAGCCAGTATTTAGATTTAATGCTTCCACTCAAACAGAATGGCTTGGTTTACATTCAACTGTTAAATGCCGAGCGATTTTCACAAGTCGATCAGTCCGCCTATCTCAATTATGCTTACCCATTCACATATGGTGTTATTAATGTTGAGGGATCAATTACTCATAACCCCCAATTCTTAGCCCAAAATTTCTACGGAGCTGGTTGGAATGGAAAACTACCTTATCAATTCAACTATCTCATCTCTGGGCGCGAGAGCAGTTATTTGGATGGAAGAACAAGCAATCAAAACTTAGGGTTTGATAAGTATTTTGATCAATTTAGACTGGCATATGCTGCCATTTACTCAACATTAAATAGCCAAAAAAGTGGTTGGTTAAGTAAATATCAAGCTCAATGGTTTCCCAAGAATAATCACCGCATTGGCCTATCCTACTCGACTGGTCATGAGCCTACAGTAGTTAATGTAGGAAACCTTACTACTGTAGACACGCAGCAATATCAAATAGATGGTTTGTATTGGCTAACAAAGGAGGTGGGCTTAACTGTAGCAGCGTGGCACGCCAAACAAGGTAACTACTACCAAAGAAACGGGGGGCAAATTGGACTTCGATTGGCTTTCTGACCCACTTTTACTTTATGCACTCACACTAGCCGCCTTACTATTTGGTGGAATTTTTATGCTGATACTGACCATCATCATTAAGCATGGAAGACGTATCAAAAGTCAAAAGATTCAAGACTATTTCGTGTCATTAATAAATCAGGCGAAAGAGTATCGCCTAGAAGGCAAGGGAATTAAGCATGAGCTTACATATATTAATAAACTGATTGAACTACACAAGAAAGATGTTGCCTATGGATGGGTTAGGCTATTGGAGCGGACACCAAAAAAGGATCGAGATCAGTTTATTGACATAGCAAAACAAACTAATATGCTCCATTGCATCCCCCATTGCCTGAATGATGAAGGCATCGCTGAGAAATGTATTGCCTTAGAAGCAATTGGTCTTTCTAATTTTGATGGCTATACAAATGAAGCCAAAAAATATGCAATGCAAGAAGGCATCGCTCCGTATGCTTGCATTGCCTTATCTCGCCTTATTGGAAAAGATTCTCTCCCCCAGATTATTGAATCTTATAAAAAAGGAATTCTCTCTACAACACAAGCATTAGCAGCAATAGTAGAAATTCCACGCGACCAAATCATCAACTACATACAGGGCTCAACTCAAAAAACTTTCCCCACGCAACTTAGTCAGTATTTGGAGTTCAATTAAATGAACTTGACTAATATCTCTTCCGAGATTGTGCGGTTCATGGAATATTTTTTTCATGCTCACCTCTTAATTGCATTAATCACTTACATTGTCGTGGCAGCGTTACTCAGAAAACACCTACGCCACCTTAAATATCGATCAATTAGCCATGAAAAAGTGCCGTTTGAGAAATTCAAAGCCCCAAAAATTAGCGTCATTATTCCGGTACATAATGAATCTTTGGGAATCGTAGAAAGCGTTAATGCAGCACTCTCCACCGATTATCCTAATTACGAAATTATTGTTGTTGATGATGGCTCAATCGACAAAACCCTTGCTCATCTTAAAGAACATTTCAATCTTGACAATCTCGCCCTAAACTCTTGCGCCACCATTAGCAATTCACAACCAGTAGCAGCCTTTCAGTCGAAAACATTTCCGAATTTAACCATTATTCAAAAAGTACATACTGGCAAAGCTGACAGCCTAAATGTTGGTATTCAGCATAGTCACGGAGAATATATTTGCTGCATTGATAGTGATTCGATTATCACGCCTGATGCCCTTAGAAAGCTGGTTATTAAATTTATCAATGAGCCTACGCTAGTTGCACTTGGAGGTGCCATCGCCCCAAGCAATGAAATCATAATCCGGAATGGGGAAATTGAAAGAAAGCGAAGCTCTCAGTCCATATTTGTAGGCGTGCAAATCATTGAATACCTCCGCTCTTTCACTTCATGGAGAACTGGCTGGTCTTATTTGGATGGGCTATTAATTATCGGCGGCGCTTTAACAGTATTTACTAAGGAAGCTGTTATTAAAGTTGGAGGCTATAGATCAGAGGCCTATTGCGAAGATCTAGAAATTATTCTCTCGCTGCATGAATACCACCTAAAGCACAACCTGCCTTATAAGATCTGGACCATTCCAGAAGTCATCTGCTGGACTAAGGTCCCTAGAACTAAAGTAGACTTAAAAAAGCAGCGTATTCGTTGGATGTGGGGCGCCTTACAAAGCTTAAGCTGGCATAAACAATTGATGTTTAACAAGAAGAGTGCTCTTATTGGCTGGTTCTCATTTCCGCACATCGTTTTCATTGAGGCTTTTGCCCCCATCATTGAGCTCTTAGGAATAATCTCGCTTTGGGTATGTATAGCATTAGGATTACTCTCCTATCCTTCGTTCTTGATATATGGTCTTTTGATCTACGCCATAACAGGGTTTTATTCTTGGTATGCAATTGCTACAAACGATAACTACATTAGCAGCTTTAATTCACTCAAACAAATATTGCGCTTGGGTGCAATTGGATTAATTGAACCTATCGGCTACAGACAAAGAGATGCTTACTGGAGGATGATTGGGTGGTGGCGATGGTTACGAGGTAAATCTATAGAATGGTAGCCCCTTGGGCGTGAAATCAAATCCAATCTGGCCTGCCAGCCATACTAAATGATCGAAGTTATGTGACCCCTTTCGCTTTAATTACATCGTATGTGTAGCTGACACCCAATAAAAAAGGGCATAAGATGAAACAGTGGAAAGGAAAAATATGAGTCTATTAAGAACATCTCTCATTGGCGGGATAAGCCTTTCAAGCCTGCATTTTTTCTGGGTAATTCTCTTGGCATCTGGGTTTGCGCAATCAGCCTTGGATTTCATATTCAAACTTCATATGCTGAGCTCGCCATTTCAAGTACAGGCATTTGATCTTGGGCTAGCTATGGGATTAATTGGGATCACATTTTTAATTGGATGTTTTTACGGCGCCCTCTTTTTCCTCCTTAAAAATAAGTTATCTTCGTAATTTATGGAGGGTCTTACAAAATCGGAAGCAATTCAGCTCCAAGCAAAGTATGGGTTTAATGAGCTAGAAGTTGCAGATCAAAAAACTCTCTTTAAACTGCTTCTGCGAATATTGGCTGAGCCCACATTCGCCCTTCTCTTGCTGGCTGGATCGATTTACCTGGTTATTGGAAGAATTGATGACGCATTGATATTAATTGGATTCATTTGTATTTCAGTTGGAATTACGCTATTCCAGGAGCGAAAAAGTGAAAAAGCAATTAATGCACTCAAGGAGCTCTCAAGCCCCAGAGCGATTGTCATTAGAGATGGCATTACCCAAAGAATAGCCGGTAAAGACATTGTCGTTGGGGACATACTCATACTTGCAGAAGGGGACAGAATTCCCGCAGATGCCCTATTACTTGAATCACATGACCTACTCGTTGACGAATCATTACTCACCGGCGAATCTGTGCCTGCTAAAAAGGATAGCGCTAATCAAGTCCATTCGGGTTGCATGGTAATTCGGGGTAGCGGCATAGCCAGAGTTACCGCTATTGGCATGCAAACTGAGCTAGGCAAGATCGGAAGCAGTCTAAAGCAAATTATCGCTCTTAAAAGCCCGCTTCAGGAAGACATTGGGGTATTGATTAAAAGAGTTACGATCTTTGCGGTATCACTCTCTATTATCGTTCTAGCAATCTATGGATTCATGCACGATAACTGGCTTCAAGGTGCACTGACCGCTATTAGCCTAACCATGGCGTTGCTGCCAGAAGAATTCACAGTTATTTTGACAGTATTTATGGCGCTTGGCGTTTGGAGAATAGCTCACCAAAAAGTACTTACCAGATATGCGCCCGTTATTGAAACACTGGGCAGCATCACAGCTTTATGCGTTGATAAGACGGGCACTCTAACCCTGAATAGGATGTCTTTAGAGGTTCTTGCAACCACCCAGAATATCTTGAAGCTTAGTTCAAAAGAGGATGAACTAAATCCATCACAAAAAGAGCTTCTAAGCTATTGCGTACTTGCAAGCGAAGCAAAACCCTTTGATCCCATGGAACAAGCCTTTCATGAGGGGCGTCATCTTGTTCCAGAACATATAAATCAATATGGTAACCATGAGTTGGTGCATGAATATGGCCTGAGCCCTGAGCTCCCTGCGATGACACACCTTTGGAAGTTGCCAGGCTCTGACGAATGCCTTGTCGCTATCAAAGGTGCGCCCGAGGCAGTGCTTAAACGCTGCAATTTGACGCAAACTCAGATAGCAGTAATTGAAAAACAAATTAAAGACCTTGCAACACAAGGATTGCGCTTACTCGGCGTTGCAAAATCTCAATATACGAAGCAAAGCTCAAATTGGCCAGCAACCTTGAGCTCATTTGAGTTTACTTGGCTCGGTCTTGTGGGGCTCAAAGACCCCATTAGAGAAGAAGTGCCCGCATCCATTCAGAAATGTCAGAGAGCTGGCATTCGCGTACTGATGATTACTGGAGATCATGCAATCACAGCTCAAGCGATCGCAAAGCAAGCTGGAATTGATAGTGCTAGTGTGCTATCGGGTAGTGACATCAACGCCTTAACAGATTTTGAGCTTCGCGAAGCAGTAAAGAAAACTTCTGTCTATGTTCGTATTAAGCCTGCCGACAAGCTCAGACTGGTAAAAGCGTTGCAAGAGAACAATGAAGTTGTGGCTATGACAGGTGATGGGGTTAACGATGCGCCTGCTCTAAAAGCGGCCCATGTAGGAATTGCGATGGGGCAACGAGGCACAGATGTTGCTAG
>CANHLB010000129.1 GCA_947461335.1 Burkholderiaceae bacterium
GCAGATTAAATCCTCATTTACCTAATATTTTGATCTGGGAATAAGCTCCACTAAACCACTCCTCAGAGTGGTTTTTTATTTAATCAAACTATAGGTATGTTTGTAATAGATTAGTGGGCCTTTTCTGGAATCACCAATTTAGCTGCAATGCGATATCCTTACTCCTGGATCTACCTAATACTCTATAGGGGTGTTCTTTGAAGCAAATTCGATTTGTATTGGCAACCCTAATTTGCTCTTTGACTATTTCCATAGTGAGTGTTTTTGCATCTTCAATGGATTGCACTTCAGGCGCGAAGAAAGAATGCTATTTTTCTTTTAAGACTGCTGGACAGACTGCCAATATGTTTTACTACTCGTCAGTAGACTCCAAGGACAAAAAGAATAGCCTCTTGATTACGAATGCTTTAGTAGTTGTGCATGGGCATTCACGTGATGCAAATAAAACATTTGATGCTGGGGTAGCTGCTTCAAAGGCTCAAGGTGCATCTGAACATACACTCATAGTTGCCCCTCTTTACCAGGTGCCATCTGACCAAGCAAAAAATTGCATGACTAAGGGCGTGCCTGATGCATCACCAAGTGATCTTACTTGGACCTGTGAATCTTGGATTCAAGGCGGCTTATCTAATGGCTCCGAGAAGATAAGTTCATATGCGGTAATGGATGCTTTTATTGCCCAATTAAAGAAAGAATTCCCAAATCTCACCACGATCACGATTGCAGGCTTTTCCGCAGGCGCGCAAATGGTCCAGCACTATATTGGTTTTGCTAGCGATGCTAGTAAATTAGGTCTGCAAGTGCGGTATGTTGTATCTGATCCAGGTATTTGGCTTTATTTCAATAGTCAGCGCGCTCAACCCTATCTGAAGGGAATGAAGGTATCTTGGGAGCAATGCAGGGGAGCATCTCAAGGGCTTGGTCAATGTGAGCTGAAGATGGAAGAGCCTAGTCTTTCATGTCCCCAAGTAAATGATTGGAAGTATGGATTGAATCAGCTTCCTCATGATTTGCCCTGGGGGCCGGACGAAGCACGAAAGCAATATGCGCGAGCCAATGTCTTTTATATGGAAGGTGCTCTAGATAGCAGTTCAGCAAGAGGAGCTTTTTACCCCATTCTTGATAAATCCTGCGCTGCCAATGCTCAGGGCCCTTACCGCTTGCAACGTGGCATCGTCTATGCATTTTATGACCGCACGCTACTTGCACCTGAAAAGCACAGAACGGTCACTATCGTCCCTAATTGTTCTCACAATGTGTCTTGTGTATTTCCGTCAAAAGAGGGGAGGGAAGTTTTATTACCCAAATAAACTTTCAAACAATTATGCTAGGATTTGGTTGAAGATAGCCCATAACTAATAGGAGACTAAAAATGCCAATTCAACAGGTGCAATTAGAAGAGGTAAAGATGGATGTAGTGAGTGATGAAGCTTTGGAGCGGATTGGAGGATCTCTTTATATCCAAACTTCATTAAGTTATTGCACTATATGCTCTTGTAATTTACTGGCTTGTGGTTAAGTCACTTCCTAAACCACTCTTCGGAGTGGTTTTTATTTACCACTAGCGCTCCTCTGTTGCCTATTGTCTTGCCTTAAGCGTAGCAATAGTTGACACTGCAAGGTGTGAACGTATTGGCGAACTCCCTACTCAAAGCCCGCCGAGCACCATGCATTGATCAAGCGAGCTCACTATGAATCCCTCCACTCAAAGCCAGAAGCAGGACCAAATACAGAGCTCTAAAAATGTGGGTCTCTATTCTGCTATTGCAATGAGTCTGAGTGGCATGATGGGCTCAGGTTTATTTACTATTTTAGGTTATGCCAATCTGACGGCAAAGTCGCATTTTCCAATCGCATTTTTGCTTGCAGGTGTTGCAGTTCTTTTTACTGTGTACTCCTGCGCTAAATTAAGCGCCACCTTTCCGGTTGCTGGCGGTCCTGCTGGTTATATTGTTTCTACTTATGGGAGTGGCTTTATTTCTGGTTGGATGAATGCTTTTCTCTATCTTGGATTTTTGATTTCAACCTCGCTCTATGCAGCTGGCTTTACTGAATTTATTGTTGTCTTAACTGGCTCTTTCTTTTCTAGCTTTGAGCTCAAATTGATAGGCGCTAGTTTGGTATTGATATTGGCCTTAGTCAATCTTCTTGGCGCAAGTATCGTGGGCCTTGCAGGTCTTGTAGCGATTGGGGTAGTAGTAACTTCATTGCTTGCCTATAGTGGTCTAGGCCTTAGTCAGCTAGGTGCCACAAGTCTAGATTTTGCTTTAGGGCCCATTAAGGGTATCGCCATTGCTACTGGCATGCTGTATATCAATTACCAGGGTTTTGCTGTAGTAAGTAGCGCTGCAGACTCCATGACCGATCCTAAAAAAACGATTCCCAGAGCAATGATGATTGCGGTCTTATTGAGTATTGCCCTTTATGTATTAGTCAGCTTTGTTACGAT
This sequence comes from Burkholderiaceae bacterium, assembly GCA_947461335.1. Taxonomy (GTDB): domain Bacteria; phylum Pseudomonadota; class Gammaproteobacteria; order Burkholderiales; family Burkholderiaceae; genus Polynucleobacter. The sequence goes on from CANHLB010000129.1 coordinate 2,450, forward strand.
CCAAATCACACCCGTTGACATTATTAAAGCTAACCCAAGCAATGTCATTGGAGCCGCTGCCAATATTTTGATGGGAAGGGCGGGATTTATTGGGGTTGGTGTGATTGCCTTACTGGCATGTGCTGCTGCAGTCAACGCCACTATTTTCACGGCGACCAAAGTGCTGGGGGTGGTCGTTTCTGAACACGCTCATGCTATTAGATTAAATAAAGCCCTAGGTCACAGCCAGGTGAGACGTTTATTATTTTCGGCGTCAATTGTGATTGTCTTGGTCTTGGGGTTTCCTCTAGAGATAGTCGGAAAAATGGCAAGTATGGCCTTTCTGCTCTTATATGGAGTGATCACTTATGGGCATATTCGGATTCATAAGCTAACTGGTACCAACATTTGGGTCTTGTGGTGTGGGGTAGTCATTAATTTTGCGCTCTTTGTATTTCTGCTATTAGATGGGATTGAAGCTGACCCAATTGCTGTTGCGTTCCTGGCTATAGCCTTGCTAGTGACTGGCTTGATTCAGTTGATGTATCAATGGGTTCCCACTTTGGGAAAGCGTCGGTAATTGATAGCACTTCTAGTCTGGGCTAAAAAAGGGCTCTAAAACAGAGGCAAATTAGAAAAACAAGCGCCTTTTGAAGGTGAAAAAAAGCGTTCATTTTTGCTTGATTTACTAGCAAATGCCCCTATATCTGATGTATAAAGTAGTGTAAAAATCAATTCACCCTAAGGCTAGTCATGAAATACAGAATTCTTAGTGCATTCTCTCTAGCAGCTATTGTGCTTGCTATAGCTGCTTGTAGTGGCGGGGGTAATAGCACTACCTCTACAACATCAACTACCTCAACGGGTCAAGTAGTAGATAGTCCAGTGATGGGCTTGAAATATGTGTGCGGCGTTTCATCTGGTCTAACCGATGGGTCTGGTAACTATAGCTACACTAAGGGAGATAGTTGCACTTTCTCCGTTGGAAATGTGACCGTTGGAACTCTTGCATCAGTTCCACAAGACGGCATAGTGACACCGCAAGATCTTGCCGTGGTATTGCGCTCTAATACTGAGGATCTTAACGTCTTAGCAATTGCACAATTTTTGCAAAGTATTGATAGCGGTGCTACTCCTGGTGTGATTACGATTTCTAGTGCAGTGACTGCAGCTTTATCTGCATCAAGTGTTCCCGCACAAAGTATTTTGACTGATGGACTGTGCTTCGGCTCCACAAGTGCTACAAATTGCCAGACAAAATTAGCTGCTTTGGTCTCTACTGCCACCGCTGGTAAAAACTCCTTAGTGAGCACTACAAAGGCAAAAGCAGCCCTAGATGCTGGCATGCTTTCAGCAAAAGTCAGCAATTTAAAAGGCTTGGTTCCGACTACCAATGCGGCAATTCAAATCTGTAGTTCAAGTGACACAAGCTATAGCGGTCAGTTTGCCTTGTGCGCTGCCTCAACTTGTACCGCCACAGGCAAAGACATGATCGTGGCAGATATTACAGGCGAAAAACATACCTACAAAGAAATGACATGTACTTGCCCAGTGATTACTGGCAGCGGTATCGCTGATGTGAAGGGTGGAAATATGCAGGGCTCTTGCGCTACCCCAGCAGCAAGCACTAAGTACCCAAATCCAATTTGGTCACTGTTTTCTACAATCCCAAGTTACCCTCAGCAATCTGCAGATCCTGCATACACAACGACCAATTCAACTGGACAAATTTGCCCAGGCACTGGAACACAAATGGTGACCAATTGCTGGAGTTTCTTATGTTCTATTGATGCAGCACAAACGAATGGTGTGACTACTGCAACTTGTACTTGCCCTCTTGGTGAAAATCTTTCGGGCAATCCAGTGGCTGCAAATACACCTTTCTACACTCAAGCTGGTGGCGCCATTGTTCCCTCAACTGGAGTAGCGTCCCCCACAGCTCAGGCTGCAGCTTGTAATTTAAATCCTGTTGGAGCGCCAATTGCGCTTCCATCTACCCATTAATAAGGAGACTAGCCATGTTCAATCAACAGTTCAGTCTCTTTGGAGAAAGCCCCGTGCGTAATTTAGTCATTCAAATAAAAATTGTATTAGCAACCTCTCTTGCCTTGCTAGGGAGTCAGCTAGCATTTGCAGCAACATCTGGCGAGCCTGGCCTACAGATGTGCAGTGGAAAGTTTGCTCTTTGTGCAGCTTCTACCTGTGTACCTACTGGCACAACAATGGCCGTTAATATCAATGGCAAAGGTGGAGGCACTACTCAATTCCCTTCAGCAACCTGCACCTGTCCGATTATTGATCAAGCGATCATGAATCTAAACGCTACTTCATCAGTCCCTCCAAATGTACCCTTGCAAGCTTTGGCTGCAGTATATGAAGGCAATATGAAAGGATCATGTGCTGTTGCAGATCCTACAGAGATTTGGTCTTTATTTCAGCCTATTACTAACTACCCGCAGGCAACAGCTGTTCCAGCTTTTTCAAGTAATGGACCTGCAGCACCTCAAATATGCGCAAATATTAGCGGTAAGCAGCTGGGGGCTAATTGCTTTAGTTTCAAGTGCACCATTATTCCAGGCGGCACCAATGGAGTAGCAACTGCCAGCTGTACTTGCCCATTGGGTGAGGGACCATTCGGTGGTGCAACTCCTCCCGGCTCTCTTTTCCCAACCGAGGCTGGCGGAATGGCGGCGACGACTGCAGAGAAAAAAGCTTTTTGCTATCAGAATCCAGTAAGTATTCCACTGGATATCGTTCGCCAATTCATTAACTATCCTTAAGTACCACTCTATTCCTTAGGGCCTCTTAGGGGGCCCTAATTTTTTTGCTTATGGTAAGCACCTTATCTTTTCTGATTTTCTATTAAAGGCTTTGTCATTTTCGTATGTCTAAATTGTTATCAGTAGTATCTTTTGTATTCCTCAGTTTTCTTATTGGCAATGCCCATTCTCAGCCTGCTCAGTCTGGGCCCACAACGAACTTGACCGCTGCTGAAATACTCAAGCAGCTAGAGAGCTCAGGGGCTCTTGAGAAGGCAGTGCAAAAAACTCTTGAGAGCATGATGCAAAAGCAAAAGGCTGCGCAGGCCGCATCAGAGCAGAAGAATCTTGAGTTACAGAAAGCCAAAGCTAAGAATGCTCGCAAAGTTGACCCAAATTTTGATTTCATCTTGGGTAATCTCAATGCACCGATTTCTATTATTGAGTACTCGGATTATGAGTGTCCTTATTGCAAGCAA
>CANHLB010000130.1 GCA_947461335.1 Burkholderiaceae bacterium
TAACAAGGCAAATGCTGCAAGTTTTGGGGCGGCGGCAATCATTAAAGTGACAGCCGTAGGAGCCCCTTGATAGACATCAGGCACCCACATATGGAAAGGTACAACACCCAACTTAAATGCTAAGCCCGCAACAATGAAAACTAAGCCAAAAGCCATGACAAGGTGATTGATACGAGGATCTGCTACCGTTTTAAAAATTTCAATAAGATCCAATGATCCAGTCACACCATAAAGCATAGACATGCCATATAACAAGAAACCAGAGGCTAATGCACCCAAGATAAAGTATTTGATGCCCGCCTCTACACTCTTCTCGCTACTGTGACGCATGGCAACTAAGGCATAAGTCGGTAATGCCATGAGCTCTAAACCAAGATATAGGGTTAATAAGTTGGCGCCTGATATCAATACAAATTGACCTAATAAAGCTAAAAGAGCTAAGACAATAAAGTCTGGGCGGAATAAAGCCCGATCCATTAAGTACTGTTTTGAATAAATCAAGCTAACCAGCACTGCGCCACAGGAGCAGGCTTTTAGTAGATTAGAGAATGGATCTGATTGGAATAAACCATTCATCGCCACAAGCGAAGGGTCTGCCATACGGCTCATGAAAGCAAAGATCAAATAGACTAATAAGATGATGGAGAAGAAATAGACAAAAGCTACGCCCCGGGGAGTATGGAAAACATCCTGCTCAACGCCAGGTGTAGAAAGGACTCTTTCAGGGATATACACACTTGCAACCAACAAAAGACAGGTAGCAACGAGTAAAACAAGTTCAGGCAGGATGGCGTATAGGTCGAATGCTTGCATTTGCTTTTGCTCAGAGTTTGCTTACAGCAACATGCTGCAGTAGATTAATCACGGCTGGATGAATAATGTCAGTAAATGGCTTGGGATACACCCCCATGCCAATAACACAGATCGATAGTACCGCCATCATGAAATACTCACGAGCATTAAGGTCCTTCAGCGCGTCAACCTGAGAATTGGTCACTGGGCCAAAGAAAACTCGCTTAACCATCCAAAGAGAATACGCAGCACTAAGAATCAAAGCCGTGGCAGCCAATAAGCCAATCATAAAATCATAATCAACGGCAGCCAAGATCACCATAAACTCACCAACAAAGCCTGAGGTTGCTGGCAAGCCGCAGTTAGCCATTGCCATTAATACCGCAAAAGCTGTGAATGCAGGCATACGATGGACTACGCCACCATAATCAGCGATTTGTCGAGTATGCATACGGTCGTATAGAACGCCAATCGAGAGGAACATTGCACCAGCTACAAAGCCATGCGAAATCATCTGAACAATACCGCCCTCAATGCCTAGGGGGCTAAAGAGGAAAAAGCCCAGGGTTACGAAGCCCATATGTGCAACCGATGAATAGGCTACTAGCTTTTTCATGTCTTTTTGGACCAGCGCTACTGCACCAACATAAATCACTGCAACTAAAGATAAGAAGATGATGAATGGACCAAGATATTGGCTAGCATCTGGCGCAATCGGCAACGAGAAGCGCAAGAAACCATAGGCACCGAGTTTTAACATAATGGCTGCCAACACAACAGATCCACCCGTTGGCGCCTCTACGTGAACATCTGGTAACCAAGTGTGTAAAGGCCACATTGGTACTTTGACAGCAAAGGCCATGAAGAAGGCAAAGAACAACAAAATCTGCTCAACAATATCTAAGCGGGCATTTTGCCAAACCAAAATATCAAAGCTATTTGTGACGTTGTACAAATACAGCATAGCTACCAAGGTCAAAAGAGAGCCGAGCAAGGTGTACAAGAAGAACTTAAATGCTGCGTAGATACGGTTATGCCCGCCCCACACGCCAATGATGATGTACATCGGAATCAAGGTTGCCTCAAAGAAGACGTAAAACAACAAAGCATCTAATGCACAAAATACACCAATCATTAACCCAGAAAGGATTAAGAATGAGGCCATATATTGAGAAACTTTGGTATCAATCACTTCCCAAGCTGCAACCACCACAAAAATATTGATGAATGCAGTTAGCACAATAAACCAAACTGAAATCCCATCAACACCGAGATAGTAATTAATGTCGTAGCGCGGAATCCAACTCAACTTCTCAACAAATTGCATTCCAGGATTAGCAATATCAAAATGAATGACTAAAGGAAGGGTAGCAACAAATCCTAGAATTGCGCCAATGAGTGTTAGCCAACGAACGCCAGCAGAAGGTTTCTCAGACCCAAATAACAAAATAATGAGTCCAAAAACGATCGGGGTCCAGATGGAATAAGAAAGAATCATAATGGCTACTTAAGTAACAAAGGCCTAGCGAACAAAAGGCAGGTAAGCATACAAAACCCAAGCTAGCAACACCGCTAAGCCGGCAATCATTGCAAAGGCATAGTGATAGAGATAACCGGATTGCAAATGGCGAATTACGCCGGCAAAACGCCCTACTGTATAGGCACTGCCGTTGACAAAGAAGCCATCAATTACCTTCTGGTCACCGCGGTGCCATAGGAAGCCGCCAATCCAAATGAGGCCTTTTGCAAAGACTACTTGGTTTAAATCATCAAGATAGTATTTGTTATCAAATAACTTTTTGATTGGTGCAAATGTTTCCGCAAACTTAGCTGGCAATTTAGGAGCCCATAGGTAAGCAATAGCGGCTGATAGTACGCCCAGCACAACCAAGAGCAATACTGGCGAAGTGAATGCATGCAGTGCCATGGCTACTGGTCCATGAAACTCATCTTCAAGCTCTTTCATGATTGGATGTCGAGCTACATCGATAAAAATAGAGTCGCCAAAGTATGTGCCAAACAACAGGGGCGTTATGGTGTAAAAGCCAATAATCACTGACGGTATTGCCAACAAAATTAGAGGCAGGGTAATTACAGCAGGTGACTCATGTGGCTTCTCGCCTGGGGCTAAACCATGATGAGCATGGTCATCCCCCTCCTCTGCATGATCATGGTGATCATGTGCGTGAGAATCAACATGACCCCAGCGAGCCTTACCGTGGAATACCCAGAAGTACAAACGGAAAGAATATAAAGCTGTTACGAAAACACTAGCCATTACCGCGAAGTAAGCAAAACCTGAGCCAGGAATATGGCTAGCAGCAACAGCTTCAATAATGGAATCTTTGGAATAGAAACCAGAGAAGAATGGCGTACCAATCAGAGCTAAATTACCAAGCAACATCATCAAACAAGTGATCGGCATATATTTCCAGAGGCCGCCCATCTTGCGCATGTCTTGCTCGTGATGCATCCCCAAGATCACACTACCAGCAGCTAAGAACAATAAAGCCTTAAAGAAAGCATGTGTCATTAGGTGGAAGATTGCCACTGGGTATGCAGATACCCCTAAGGCTACTGTCATCAGACCTAATTGAGATAAGGTTGAATACGCTATCACTCGCTTGATATCGTTTTGTACGATGCCTAGGAAGCCCATAAATAGGGCTGTGATTGAGCCGATCACCAAAATGAAGCTGAGAGCTACATCAGATAGCTCAAACAATGGGGACATACGAGACACCATAAAAATCCCTGCAGTAACCATGGTTGCAGCATGAATCAAGGCGGAAATGGGTGTTGGGCCTTCCATAGAATCAGGCAACCACACATGTAATGGAAATTGGGCTGACTTACCCATTGCTCCAATAAAAAGACAGATACAAGTTACGGTCATTAAGTTCCAGTTAGTACCCGGGAGTGTTTGTGCTGCTAATGCCGTATTTTGTGAAAAGATAACGTCATACTGCATAGAACCGGTACTCGCAAGCAAAATACCAATGCCAAGAATGAAGCCAAAGTCTCCTACACGGTTAACTAAGAATGCCTTCATGTTTGCAAAAACTGCTGACTGGCGTTCGTAATAAAAACCAATTAAGAGATAAGAAACCACACCCACTGCTTCCCAACCAAAGAAGAGTTGTAGCAAGTTATTACTCATTACCAGCATCAACATGGCAAAGGTAAATAAAGAGATGTAGGAGAAAAAGCGGTTATAGCCCTCTTCCCCACGCATATAACCAATGGTATATATATGAACCATTAACGATACAAAGGTCACTACACACATCATGGTCGCTGTTAATGGATCAATTAAGAATCCAATATCAAGATTTAATTCACCCAATTCCATCCAGCGATATACAGTTCCATTGAAGTAGAAACCATCCATGACTTGCACCAACACATTGCAAGATAAAACAAATGCAATCGTCACACCCAAGATGGTGACAAATTGACATGCGCCTTGACCAATTCGATTGCCGCCCAATCTAGTGCCAAAGAAGCCTGCAATCATGGAGCCAATCAATGGTGCCAAAGGAATCGCACAGAGGACAGGAATATTTAAGGTCAATTGCATGACTAGCCTTTTAGGTGGTCAAGATCATCAGCATTAATGGTGTCAACCTTGCGGAAGAGAACCACCAAGATTGCTAAACCGATAGCTGCTTCAGCAGCTGCCACAGTCAAAATAAAGAATACAAATACTTGCCCAGCCATATCACCTAAGTAGTGAGAAAAGGCAATAAAGTTCATATTCACGGCAAGCAACATCAATTCAATTGCCATCAAAAGAACAATCACGTTCTTGCGATTCAAGAAGATTCCAACGACACTGGTGGCAAACAAAATTGCACCGAGCACTAAATAATGAGCTAGGGTGATATTCATTTCTTCTCCGCCCTAGTATCTTGCTTTGCTGCTATGTCTGAATCCATCTTGACAATACGCATACGGTCGGCAGCAACAACATTGACTTGTTCATGAATATTTTGGGATTTGGAATCTTTGCGATTACGTAGTGTCAATGCCACGGCAGCAATGATTGCCACTAGCAAGATCACTCCAGCCACTTCAAATGCATACACATAATCTACAAAAATTAATCTACCTAAGGCAAGCGTATTATTTGCCGTAAGCTCTTCTGGCATCGGCTGCACCGGCACTTTAGTGCCAATGAAGCTGCGAATAATCACAATAGAGAGCTCTAGAACAATTACCGCTCCCATCAAGAATGCGACTGGTAGGTACTTTCGAAAATCGCGGCGCAAATGCTCTAAATCAAGGTCTAACATCATCACTACGAAGAGGAAGAGGACCATTACGGCGCCAACATAAACCAAGATCAAGGCCAAACTTAAGAACTCTGCTTTAAGCAGCATCCATAAACCAGAGGCGCAGAAAAAAGATAAAACCAAAAACAAGGCAGCATGAACTGGATTACGAGCAGTGATCACGCGAACTGCAGATATCACTAACAAGCCTGCAAAGCCGTAAAAGAAAACCGCAAATAAGGTGGATGGATCGAATGTCATAATAATGGGTGATTTATCCGATTAGCGATATGGTGCATCAACCGCACGGTTAGAGGCAATGTCTTTTTCATATTTATCGCCAACAGCTAAAAGCATTTCTTTAGTAAAGTAAAGATCGCCGCGTTTATCGCCAAAATACTCAAAAATATTAGTCTCAACAATAGCGTCTACTGGACAAGCCTCTTCGCAAAAGCCACAGAAGATACATTTGGTTAAATCAATGTCATAACGGCTAGTGCGGCGCGTACCATCATCGCGTTCTGCGGTTTCAATGGTGATTGCATAAGCAGGACATACTGCTTCACACAACTTACAACCA
>CANHLB010000131.1 GCA_947461335.1 Burkholderiaceae bacterium
AGGGCGATAAGTTCTCGAACTGCATGGCTGCGATGACTAATTAAGTTCTTTTGTGCGAGTGGTAATTCAGCTACTGTCATATTGAGTTCGGGTAAAAAGAAATGCGCATCATAACCAAATCCATTACTCCCTTTTGGCTCATCGACAATATTTCCATGCCAACTGGTCTCCACAATAATAGGCTCAGCGTCTTCAGCACTATTGACAAACACCAGAGCGCAAACAAAATGCGCGCTGCGGTCTCGTATATTGCTCAATTCAGAAATTAACTTCTGACTGTTGGCTAAATCATTACCATGTTCACCTGCATAGCGAGCTGACAAGACGCCTGGTCTGCCATCCAAAGCGTAGACGCATAGACCAGTGTCATCGGCTAATGCTGGTAGGCCACTAGCGCCACTGGCGTGACGTGCTTTTTCTAGGGCATTCTCAACAAAGCTATCATGTGGCTCTTCCGCAGCAGTGATACCAAGTGCACCTTGCGGAATGAGCTCAAAGTTGAGGGGCCCCAAGAGCGCCTGAAATTCTTTTACCTTGCCAGGGTTATCCGAGGCCAGAACCAGCTTTTGCATTAATTGTTGTCCTGTAAAAATAGAAATACTTATTTCAATGCATCCGTTTGTAATTGGGTAAGCTCTTTAATGCCTTGCTCAGCTAGATCTAAGAGGGCATTGAGTTCAGGTCTAGAAAATGCTGGGCCTTCAGCCGTACCTTGGACTTCAATCATGCCGCCTTTGCCAGTCATAACGACATTCATATCGGTATCGCATGAAGAATCTTCAGGATAATCTAGATCTAGTACGGGAGTGCCTTGATAGATGCCTACGGAGATAGCAGCTACGCTATCAATAATGGGGTCTTGAGTTAGAACGCCACTTGTGAGTAATTGATTGACAGCATCTCTTGCGGCAACATAAGCACCAGTAATGGAGGCGGTGCGTGTACCACCATCAGCTTGAAGAACATCGCAATCTAAATGAATCGTGCGCTCACCTAAAATTTCAAGATTGAAGACGCTGCGCATCGCACGACCTATCAGACGCTGAATTTCTTGAGTGCGACCGGATTGTTTGCCGCGCGCTGCTTCACGATCGCTACGTGTATGAGTGGAGCGGGGGAGCATGCCGTATTCAGCGGTAACCCATCCCTCACCCGAACCTCTTTTATGGGGTGGTACTTTATCCAAAATACTGGCAGTACATAAAACCTTGGTATCACCAAAGGCGATGAGTACCGAGCCTTCTGCATGCTTGGTAAAGGCCCTAGAGATCGTGACAGAACGCAAGTCCTTTGGATTGCGGCCACTGGGGCGGGTGATATTGCCTGACTTTGGGGTGCTCATCGAATTTGGCCTAAGGTTTGGGTTGGAACGAATAAAGAATCTACAATGTCCATATGATATCGAGCATGACTGGTTATGGCAGCGCTTCTCGCCAAGTCTCCCTGGGGGCTGGTGTAGTTGCTGATCTGCAGGTGGAATGTCGGGCTGTTAATAGCCGCTTTCTGGATTTGGGCTTTCGTCTTCCAGACGAGTGTCGTGGGGCTGAGCCTGTCTTGCGGGAGCTGGTGACCCACAGTCTTTCTCGAGGAAAGGTCGAATTTAGGGCTGCTTGGCGCATTAACAGTCAAGGTGAGGCAGCAAAAGCCAATCCTCATGCCTTGGGGGCCTTAAATCAAGATCGCCTTGAAGCACTTAAGGCATTACAAACTAAAGCTCGCGAGACCTTTAGCGATGCCAGAGAGCTAAGTATTGCAGACCTTCTGCGCTGGCCTGGAATCGTTTCTGAACCGCGCGGCGAAGAAGAGGGCTGGGTTGCAGCCACTGTGGAGGCTGGCAAAGCAGCTTTGGCGGTCTTAATGGACAGTCGACATGCAGAAGGCAAGGCCTTAGTGGGTGTACTGACCAGTATTACCAGCAAGATGCGAGCGATCGTGAAGGCGATCGAACCTAAAGTCCCAGAATATGTGGCGCAGTACCAAGAAAAACTGACGGAACGTTTGTCTGAGGCTTTAGCTGCTCAGGAACAGGGAAAAAATGTCAGCGGATCTGGTACTGAGCTCATGGAGCGCATTCGCCAAGAGGTTGTGCTCTATGCTGTCCGCATCGATGTTGCTGAAGAATTTGCCCGTTTGAAAACCCATTTGCAGGCGGTAGATAATGCGCTTGCAGGAAAAGGCCCAGTTGGCAAACGCTTAGATTTTCTGATGCAAGAGCTGAACCGTGAAGCCAATACCTTGAGCTCAAAATCGGTTTCTGAAGAATGTACCCAGGCTGCTCTAGAGCTTAAGCTTTTGATAGAGCAAATGCGTGAACAAGTGCAAAACTTAGAGTAATACGTACAATTTATCCATGACAAACATAAATCAAACCCCAGCTTATCAGGGCAGTATGTTGATGATTGTTGCGCCATCAGGCGCAGGTAAGTCTTCCTTAGTCAATGCTTTATTACAAGCAGACGCTGGCTTGAAATTGTCTTTATCGACCACTACTCGGGCGCCGCGACCAGGAGAAGTTGATGGCAAAGATTACCGTTTCGTTTCTAAAGAAGAATTTATTCGCGAGAGAGATCAAGGCCACTTCTTAGAGTGGGCACAAGTGCATGGCCATTATTACGGCACCTCAAAACCGTGGATCGAATCACAAATGCAAGCAGGCAGTGATGTCATGCTCGAGATTGATTGGCAAGGCGCACAACAAATTCGGAAATTGATTCCGTCTGTACAGTGGATTTTTATATTTCCACCATCAATCGAGGCGCTAGAAGATCGACTACGCAAACGCGGGCAGGACGATGAGGCCACGATTGAAAGGCGCCTAGCTGCAGCTCATGTTGAGCTATTGCATGCCTCTGAGGCTAATTACATTGTCGTAAACGACTCCTTTGATCAGGCATTGGTCGACCTAAAGCAGATTTTGGCCTCTAGCCGCCTGCGTTCTGGACCCGCCATGGCCAGAAATCCAGCACTTTTAAAGCGCCTCGGGGTCTAATCAGTTATCCTATAGGTATCGAAGCTAAATTTAAGTGAGTCCAGCATGGCCCGTATCACTGTAGAAGATTGCCTTAAAACTATCCCTAATCGTTTTGAACTCGTTTTGGCAGCGACTTATCGCGCTCGTCAATTGGTTCAAGGTCACTCCCCACGTGTTGAGTCCAGAGATAAAGCAACGGTAGTTGCATTGCGTGAAGTTGCTGCTGGCGTTACTGACCGTGACATGCTGACCAAAGTACCCTTGTAATTTAGGAGTTCCGGTGTGGAGCTCCCTTTAGGAACTGTCAAAACATCGGAATTAGTTGGAGGGGTCTCGTCCAAAGAGGCCTCGCTCGGAGCAAGCCAAGCAGATCTGTTGCATATACCTTCAGATACACCAAATCAAGTTAGTTCAGAGAGTGGTAAAAAATCCATCATTGCGACCTTGTTGGCGCAATCGAGTCGGCATCTATTTGGCCCTACCTCTGCGCCTAGTAAACCTTTAAAACACCAAGTTGTATCAATTGAAGGCTTACTTTCTAAGCTCGCTTATTTAAAGCCCGAAGATGTTGCACAAGTGAAGAAGGCTTTTCATTTTGCTGATGCTGCTCACTTGGGTCAATACCGACATAGTGGTGAACCTTACATTACTCATCCCGTTGCGGTAGCCGAGCTCTGCGCTACTTGGCGCTTGGATGGGCCTTCCATCATGGCGGCCTTATTGCATGATGTGATCGAAGATACTGGCTCAACCAAAGCAGATTTAGTAGAAAAGTTTGGTGCTAAGGTTGCTGAGTTGGTTGAAGGCTTAACGAAGCTTGATAAGCTAGAGTTTCAAAGCCATGCAGAAGCGCAAGCAGAGAGCTTTCGCAAAATGTTTATGGCGATGGCGCGCGATGTCCGAGTGATCTTAGTAAAGCTTGCTGATCGCACGCACAATATGCGTACCTTAGACGCAGTCCCGATGGAAAAGCGACGTAGGGTTGCTGCAGAGACGATCGAAATCTATGCCCCGATTGCTCATCGCTTGGGTTTGAACATTATTTATCGTGATTTACAGGATCTGAGCTTCCGCTACTCAATGCCAATGCGCTTTCGGGTGATTGAGGGTGCTGTAAAGCGCGCGCGTGGTAATCGTAAGGAAATGATTGAAAAGATTTTGCAATCATCACGGTTAGCATTTGCAAAAGCAGATCTCGAAGTCGATATTCGTGGTCGTGAAAAAACGCTTTACAGCATCTATAACAAGATGCGCAGTAAGCATGTAAGCTTTTCACAAGTATTAGACGTTTATGCTTTCCGCGTGACAGTCCATAACATTGATGAGTGTTATCGGGCACTTGGAATCTTACATTCCCTTTTTAAGCCTATGCCTGGTAAGTTCAAGGATTATATTGCCATTCCTAAATTAAATGGCTACCAATCCTTGCACACCACCTTATTAGGACCGTCTGGCGTTCCAGTGGAATTTCAGATTCGTACTGGAGATATGCATGCGGTAGCTGAGGCGGGCGTTGCTGCCCATTGGGCTTATAAGGACGGATCACCAGATATGAGTGAGGTTCAGAACCGAGCGCATCAATGGCTACAGTCCTTGATTGATATTCAGGATAGCAGTGGCGACTCTCAAGAATTCTTAGAGCATGTCAAGATTGATTTGTTTCCTGATGCGGTTTATGTCTTCACACCTAAAGGACAAATTAGGGCTCTACCTAGAGGTGCTACAGCATTAGATTTTGCCTACTCTATTCATAGTGACCTCGGGAATACCTGTGTTGCTGTAAAGATCAATGGTTTGCAATTGCCACTACGCAGTGAACTCAAGAATGGTGACATCATTGAAGTGGTCACCTCGGCTAATTCTCAACCCAACCCCGGTTGGCTGGCTTTTGTTAGAACAGGCAAAGCTAGGGCATCGATTCGTCACTCACTAAAAACGAAACATTATTCTGAATCACTACAACTTGGAGAGCGTCTTTTAGCTAATAGCTTACGTCAGCAGGGAGTCGATGCAGCGTTAATCACTCCAGAAATCTGGGAAAAGTTGATGCACTGGACAGGTGATAAAACGCGTGAAGAGGCTTGCGTTAATATTGCGCTAGGCCGACGCTCACCCCAAGAGCTAGCAATTCGTTTAAAGATTTTGATAGACGATGAAGGCGGCGGTGAGCAAATGCGTTTAGGCGCAGCCGATTGGATGTCTACTCATCAAGAGCTTAGCCACCACCAACGCCAAGCGATTTTGGTTGATGGTCGCGAAGGTAATTCCATTAGCTTTCAGACTTGTTGCCACCCCATTCCAGGTGACAACATTATCGGGTATTTAGGTAAGGGCGAAGGTCTTCAGGTCCATACAAATGATTGCCCAATAGCGCTCCGTATGCTCTCTAAGGATAATGACAAGTGGGTAGAGGTAGAGTGGGGTAAGGATGTGAACCGCGAGTTCGAAGTAGACTTGGCAATTGATACTCATCAAGGTAAGGGTGTATTAGCACGGGTTGCTAGCAGCGTTACCGCAGCAGATTCGAACATCATGAATGTCTCCATGGAAGACCGCTATAAAGAAGATTCTGTCACCATTCGTTTTACTATTCAGGTCTATGATCGCCTGCACTTATC
>CANHLB010000132.1 GCA_947461335.1 Burkholderiaceae bacterium
CGCTTCACGCAGGGCTAAATCGATCATTGCGGTTACTGCAAAACGGCCTTTAGTTGTAAGTCTCATATGTCACCTTGGTAATGGATTGTTATGGACAGCTCATGGTCAGATTGGTAATACCCGACCAATTCACTCAACTTTACCATATACCCTAGCAATCCGCTTAGGCATTATCCCAAAAACCCCTCTGGAATCGAGTGCTTTAGCCTATAGAGTCCCTAGAACGGGCACCAAAGGCCATTTCCTTGACCTTAGTCAGGCGATCTCGGGTACTAGCTGCCTTTTCAAACTCCAGATTCTTAGCTTCGGCGTTCATTTGCTTCTCCAAACGCTTAATTTCACCCGCCAGATCCTTTTCACTCATATCTTCATACCGAGCCCGCTCCTGCTCAACCTGCATCTCCTGGCGCTTCTCTTTGACATCATAAACACCATCAATGATGTCCTTAATCCGCTTTTGAACCCCTTTGGGCTCAATACCATGGAGCTTGTTAAAGGCAATCTGCTTGGTACGGCGTCTTTCTGTCTCCCCCATCGCTCTACGCATAGAGTCAGTAACCCGATCAGCATACAAAATGGCCTTACCTCGAACATTTCGGGCCGCCCGTCCAATGGTCTGAATCAAGCTGCGTTCAGAACGTAAAAAGCCCTCTTTATCGGCATCCAAAATAGCTACCAAAGAAACCTCTGGAATATCTAATCCTTCGCGCAGCAAATTAATACCAACCAAGACGTCAAAGACTCCTAAACGCAAGTCACGCAAAATTTCTACTCGCTCTACCGTATCAATATCCGAGTGCACATAGCGAACTTTCACGCCGTTATCAGAAAGATAATCGGTCAGTTGCTCAGCCATTCGTTTCGTCAGCACCGTGACCAAAACGCGCTCACCTACTTTGACTCGCTCATGAATCTGATCAAGCAAATTATCAACTTGCGTACTTGCTGGTAATACTTCAATTTCTGGATCAACTAGTCCTGTTGGTCGTGCTACTTGTTCAACGACTTGACCTTGATGGGTTTTTTCATAATCAGCTGGAGTTGCAGAAACAAAAATGGTTTGACGCATCTTAGTTTCAAACTCTGTAAATTTCAGTGGACGATTATCCATTGCGGATGGTAAGCGAAATCCAAACTCTACCAGGGTATGTTTACGCGATTTATCGCCGTTGTACATCGCATTGAGTTGCCCAATTAAGACATGGCTTTCGTCTAAGAACATGAGAGCATCATTGGGCAGATAGTCGACCAGGGTGGGAGGGGACTCCCCTGGTGCTGCACCTGAAAGATGGCGAGAGTAGTTCTCAATGCCCTTGCAAAAGCCCAATTCATTGAGCATCTCAAGATCAAAGCGAGTGCGCTGCTCTAGACGTTGGGCTTCAACGAGCTTTCCATCTTTAACAAACTCATCTAAACGCGTACGCAATTCTATCTTTATCGTTTCAATCGCTTTGAGAACAGTCTCGCGAGGTGTGACGTAATGTGAACTTGGATAAACTGTAAAGCGCGGAATCTTTTGGCGAATCTTGCCCGTAAGAGGATCAAAAAATTGCAAGCTCTCTACTACGTCATCAAATAATTCGACACGTACTGCTAACTCATTATGTTCGGCTGGGAATATATCAATCGTATCCCCACGCACTCGAAATACACCACGCTTGAAATCCGTTTCGTTACGATCGTATTGCATCGCAATCAAGCGCGTCAAAATATCGCGCTGACTCATCTTGTCGCCAGGACGAAGCGTCATCACCATGCTGTGATAGTCGCCTGGGTTTCCAATACCGTAAATTGCAGAAACCGTGGCAACAATGATGACATCACGACGCTCTAACAAACTCTTGGTGGCAGATAAGCGCATCTGTTCAATATGCTCATTAATCGATGAGTCTTTTTCAATAAAGAGGTCGCGCTGAGGAACATAGGCCTCAGGTTGGTAGTAGTCGTAGTAACTAACAAAGTACTCCACTGCGTTTTTAGGGAAAAACTCCCTAAATTCACTATAAAGTTGAGCAGCTAAGGTCTTATTTGGAGCAAAAATAATGGCTGGACGACCCGTTCTGGCAATCACATTGGCCATGGTGAAAGTCTTTCCAGACCCAGTAACCCCTAAAAGCGTCTGAAAAGTCAGGCCATCTTCAATCCCCTCTACCAGGGCCTCAATGGCCTGCGGCTGGTCTCCAGCTGGGGTAAAGGGTTGATAAAGCTGATATGGAGAGTCAGGAAAACTGACGAATTTAGTTGGATCTAGGTCATGCCCAACCTCGCCCAATGGGTCGGCAACCGGCTTTTTAATATCTTCTTTAGCTACGGAATTTGGAACAGTTTTAGGGGGCTTAGGGGGCATCTCGGCTATCATTTCATCTGTGAGCTTTCTTCACAGCGAATTTTGTACAAACAGTGATTTTGCCGTTTTTATTTGGAAATAGTTGAGTATGACCTCCAAAACCCACAATTAAGCTGAATTTAACCTCATTAACTAGTAAAACTGCCCCTAAACCACTATTTTCAACGCCCAATGACCCTGTTTTCCTCAGTCCAATTAGCCCCTAAAGATCCTATTTTTGGCCTCACAGAAGCCTATGTTGCGGATCAACGTCCAGACAAAGTAAATCTCGGTGTTGGTGTGTATTACACAGATGATGGCAAGGTGCCTTTACTAAAAGCAGTGATCAAAGCGGAAGAAGCGATCGTTGCTAAACATTCTCCACGCAGCTACATTCCGATTGAAGGCCCGAACCCATACAACACTGCAGTGCAAACTTTATTGTTTGGCGCAGACTCCGCCCTCATTAAGGATGGCAGAGTCGTAACGGCTGAATGCTTAGGTGGTACTGGTGCACTACGTGTTGGCGCTGACTTTATTAAGCGCCTGAATTTAAATGCGCCTTGTGCAATTAGCAATCCAACCTGGGAAAACCATCGCGGTATTTTTGAGTCCGCCGGATTTGACGTGATTGAGTACGCCTACTTTGATGGCAAGACCCGTGGTGTTGATTTTGATGGCATGGTGAAGTCACTAGAATCATTTCCGAAGAACACGACTGTTCTTTTGCACGCTTGCTGCCACAACCCAACGGGCGCCGATATTACTGAAGCCCAATGGCTTCAAGTGATTGATATCTGCCAGAAGAAAAGTTTGATTCCTTTTCTGGATATGGCTTACCAAGGCTTTGCAGCTGGGATTGAGCAGGATGGCGTTGCGGTGCGTCTCTTTGCGCAGTCTGGCATGTCTTTCTTTGTATCGAGTTCTTTCTCTAAATCATTCTCGCTATATGGTGAGCGCGTAGGTGCATTGTCTATCGTGACCCAAAGCAAAGATGAATCGACTCGCGTACTCTCGCAATTAAAACGTGTTATTCGTACAAACTATTCCAATCCACCAACTCACGGTGCCGCAATCGCTGCTGCTGTTTTGAACTCGCCTGAATTGCGTAAGCTCTGGGAAGATGAGTTAGCAGAAATGCGTGATCGCATTAAAGCAATGCGTCATGGTCTCGTTGAAAAACTCGCTGCTGCTGGTGTGAAGCAAGATTTTTCTTTTATCGAACAGCAACGCGGCATGTTTTCTTACTCAGGATTAACGGCTGAGCAAGTTGAGCGCCTAAAGAAAGAGGATGGTATTTATGCCCTCTCTACTGGACGCATTTGTGTTGCGGCACTGAATACTAAAAATTTAGATAAAGTGGCTAAAGCAATCGCCCGCGTCTTAGGATAACAAGCGGATTTACGGAATTACAGGAGCTAGAATGTTATATCAGTTACACGAGTTCCAAAAAGCCTTACTTCAACCGATGAGCTCATGGGCACGCGCAGCATCAGAGGCTTTTATTAATGCCTCCAACCCTGCCTCCATGGTTCCTGGATCGGAACGTTTAGCCGCAAGCTATGAGCTACTCTATCGCTTAGGTAAAAACTATAAAAAACCTGAATTTGGTATTCGTTCAGTGCAAGCACATGGTCAAGAGGTAGCAATCCATGAAAGAACTATCGTTGCCAAACCTTTTTGTAACTTAGTTCGCTTCAAACGCTTTTCTGATGATGTAGAAACGATTAAAAGTCTCAAAGAAGATCCTGTGGTGTTGGTGGTTGCTCCCATGTCTGGGCACCACGCCACCTTGTTACGCGATACCGTGCGCACTCTTTTGCAAGATCATAAGGTTTACATCACTGACTGGATTGATGCACGTAATGTACCCCTTGAAGATGGTGACTTTGGTCTTGATGACTACGTGCATTACATCCAAGAATTTATTCGTGCAATTGGTGCAAAAGATTTACATGTGATTTCTGTTTGCCAACCCACCGTTCCAACTTTAGGCGCCATCTCTTTAATGGCTTCTGCTGGTGAAGTAACGCCTGCATCTATGATCATGATGGGCGGCCCAATTGATGCGCGTAAATCACCTACAGCTGTCAATAACTTGGCTGAGCAAAAATCCTTTGATTGGTTTGAAAGTCATGTGATCTATAAAGTGCCTCCAACCTATCCTGGAGCAGGTCGCAAGGTTTATCCAGGCTTCTTGCAGCACACTGGCTTCATTGCTATGAACCCACAAAATCATTTGCAATCTCATTGGGATTACTTCCAAAACCTCGTGCGTGGCGATGAACAGGATACCGAATCACATATTCGTTTTTATGATGAGTACAACGCAGTTCTAGACTTAGATGCGAAGTTCTACTTAGATACCATTAAGACCGTATTCCAAGACTACGCCTTACCGAATGGCACCTGGACAGTTGCAGGTGATCTCGTTAAACCACAGGATATTACTAAGACAGCCCTGCTTACCGTAGAGGGTGAGCTTGATGATATTTCTGGTAGTGGACAAACTCGCTCTGCTCATGGTCTGTGTTCTGGTATTTCTAAAGAACATAAAGCCCACTATGAAGTTGCTGGCGCAGGTCACTATGGCATCTTTGCTGGCCGTCGTTGGCGCGATAAGGTGTATCCAAAAATTAAAGCCTTCATTCGTGATCACCAAAGTGAGCACAAAAGAGCTGAATCAAGACCTCCTAAATTAGAAGGCTCTAACTAAGCATCAATGATTGAGGGCTGCGGCCCTCACTTTTTTAGCCAAGCATCGAGCAATGAAGACCATTCAAACGACCGAACTCACTGATCGTTTGGAGGATGTGCTTCCCCAAACCCAATGTACTAAATGCGGATACCCAGATTGCCGTGCTTACGCAGAAGCAATGGCAAGTGGAGAAGCTCTGCCTAATCGCTGCCCCCCAGGGGGTATTCAAGGTATTGAACGCCTCAGTAAAATTCTTGTTTCCATTTATCCTCAGGATGCTTTTGACTTACACCCCACTATCAATCCGGAATGTGGTCTAGAGCGTCCAAGACCAGTAGCCTTCATAGACCCACAAAAATGCATTGGCTGTACGCTGTGCATCCAAGCTTGTCCAGTAGATGCCATCGTTGGTGCCTCAAAGCAAATGCACATTGTCTTAACAGAATGGTGTACAGGCTGCGATCTCTGCATTCCCCCCTGC
>CANHLB010000133.1 GCA_947461335.1 Burkholderiaceae bacterium
GGGCGGCATTGCGCGTAGCCATGGTACCTGTATGACCATGGGTACCGCCGCAACGATGATGGGCATCTCAGAAGCATTGGGTCTTACATTGCCGGGTGCATCTAGTATTCCAGCAGCAGATGCCAGTCATCCACGAATGGCTGCAGCTTGCGGAAGAAGAATCGTCGAGATGGTTTGGGAGGACTTAACCCCTGCAAAGATTCTCGATAAGACTAGCTTCATCAACGCGATCAATGCTGCCATGGCCATGGGTTGCAGTACCAATGCCATCATTCACTTAATTGCCATTTCACGCCGTGCCGGAAAAGAATGCATGGTGACCTTAGAAGATTTTGATCTGGCGAGTAGAAAAGTGCCCGTGATTGCCAATATCAGACCGAGTGGTGATCAATACTTAATGGAAGACTTCTATTATGCTGGCGGCATGCCTGCGCTACTGAAGCAAATGGGCGACCATCTGAACCCAAGTGCGCTGACCATTACCGGTAAAACGATTGGTGAGAACATTCAACACGCCGAAGTAAATAACGAAGATGTCATTAGGCCACTGAACAACCCGATTTACAAAGAGGGTGCACTAGCAGTACTCAAGGGCAATATTGCTCCGGGTGGAGCAGTCATCAAGCCAAGCGCCTGTGCTGAGAAATTCCTAAAACACACTGGCCCAGCCCTGGTGTTTGATAGCTATCCCGAAATGAAAAAAGCCGTTGAAGATGAAAATCTTGATGTCACTGAAAATCATATTCTTGTATTAAGAAACGCAGGGCCCAAAGGTGGCCCTGGTATGCCAGAGTGGGGTATGTTGCCAATTCCGGTAAAGCTAGTCAAACAAGGTGTAAGAGATATGCTTCGCTTATCTGATGCGCGTATGAGTGGTACTAGCTATGGCGCCTGTATTTTGCATGCATCACCAGAATCCTATATCGGTGGACCACTAGCTCTTGTGAAAACAGGTGACCTCATCACAGTAGATGTACCCAACAGAAAAATTCATCTAGAGATCAGTGATGAAGAGCTTTATCAAAGAAAAGCAGAATGGACGCCACCAGAGCCTAAATACGAACGTGGCTATGGATGGATGTTCAGCAAACACATCTTACAAGCAGAAGATGGTTGCGACTTTGACTTCCTGGAAACCAGCTTTGGTAAACCAGTACCAGAGCCGGATATTTTTTAAAGATCAAGATATGTTGTTGAGATTAGTCAAGATTGGCTGAGCCGAAACTTCGTTTTCGAGCGCGCGACCAACGTTACTTAGGCGCTAAGTTGGCGCTGTTTAATCAGCTCAGCAGCTGTGATCCGAACAATCTTGCCATCAACAGTAGTTACGATTGCTGTATTAGTTTGGATTGCCAAGTCGATTGCTGCTCGACCCGCTCACTGCATAGCGTTGTAGGATTCGGCGATATCGGGATCTGAGGAATGGCGTATGTCTTTGCTTGGGGTGGCCGCAGAGCGCTCCTTTGGAGGATTATTTTTTTCCATAAGCCGCATCATGATCTGGTTCAATCAATAAGACCCTCAAAAAGTGATCTTCTCTAAAGCCAATCCCACGAATCGACTTACTCACTCTAAACGAATAAAGTACTTGAATCCCTTGGGGCGCTTGAATACTATGAATCTTTTCCCATTTCAAACCATTGTCACGATAGACTTGGTTCCAAGTTAATTGCGTGATTTTTTCAAAAGTAGCAATTGCTTTTTCTTGTTCAATGAGCTCAAGGTTATTCCAAGTAGATTGAAAGGCTGGGCTATTGAGATCTAGTTCAACTAATAACTCAGGCTTTACGTTTCGCGCCATGAGTCTTAGCCATTTTTAATTTAGAGAGATCAGTTGCTATTGCTGGTGTTTTTTGTGCCCAAGCTAAGGCAGCGGTTAAATTCTTTTTAACCACAGGTGTATGTATCCATTTTTCATTATCTGGAATAACAGTAGCAGTGCGAATAACCCAAACACCAGGCTCTGGATTTTCAACTAAAACCTTGCGACCTGCATGCTCTTTACCAAGTGAGATCTGCCCACTGGATCCAATGGATTTAATAACCTGATGATCTATGAATGCGCCCATGGTATTCTCCTATATTCATGCTGCATGAATGCATTATAGCATGAATTTGATAAAATAATACTGATTAGAACGAAGACTCGAGAGTTGAATTGGAAGGTAGATAGACGTTTTATTTGCTGGCAAAAGAAAAAGCCCCTGAATATGTATCCAAGGGCTTTATTTTTGGTGGGTCGGGCGAGATTCGAACTCGCGACCAACGGATTAAAAGATGTCAAATTGTCGATAAACAGTAATTTAGACATTGACTTAAACCTGCCTAGGAACAGGTGCGATATAGGCAGCGAGTTTTGTGGGGTCGATTGGGTTGAGGTGGATCTCGGGTGGCATCGACACCAGCTTGTCGGGTAAACATACAAATTTCTCTGCTAATATAAATGATCTTTTAAAGCTAAATTCACTGAAAGACTTCCACGATGAAACTTATCCTCTGGGTTGTACTCTTTAGCTCTGCTTTAGCCTATGCGGCACCAAGCCGCATTGTCCTATTACGTCATGGAGAAAAAGAGAATAATTATGCTTTATGTAATGTTGGGCAGGAACGATCTCTGGCTTTAAGGGATCAATTTCTAGGCAAAGGCGCAAGCCAATCTTTGTTTACGCAAGCACCTCCAAGCGCATTCTTTGCAACAACCTTACATACCCTCGAATTGATTGCACCTACGGCTAATTCCTGGGATGCACCAATCATTACCTACCCGGCGCTACCCTTAACAGGGCGAAATGATATTCAGACTATGGAACTTATTACTAATCAGACCCAACTTGCTGCAGCCAATGTTATGCAGGATCCAAAGTGGAACGGTAAGACCGTAGTAATGGTTTGGGAGCACAAGCATATTGCTAATAAAAAATTGACGAAGGAAAGTCCCGATATGTTGGTTGACCTTAGGCAATTATTAAAACTAGATAAGCTACCTGAGCGGACAGCGAAACAGGTTCCTAAAACATGGAGTGGTGCTAACTACAATTTTTTTTGGATAGTAGACTATGACGAGAAAGGAAATCCTGTGGGATTTGATGCGATCCGTCAAAATTTCACTGGACAATATACCAATGTACCCAATAATGATTGGGGTGTTGCAGAAAGTCTTCCTGCTAATACAAAATGTAAACAATGGAGAGTTGAATAAACCTCAGTCTATTACCCCATTGAGAAGGGAATTTTTAAAAGCTTTGGTGGGTCGGGCGAGATTCGAACTCGCGACCAACGGATTAAAAGTCCGCTGCTCTACCGACTGAGCTACCGACCCGGTAAAACGGAAATTATAGCAAGAAGTTCGTAGCTAACCCTCGGTCTTCTGGGTCTGCCCGTAAGTCCTTGTACTTACAAGTACGTTATGAGTTGGCTCGTCTGGCCACTGGTGGGTTTTTGGAAAAATACTCCTTAATTCCTCTCAAAATAGCCTCCGCAATCTGGTCTTGATAGCCAACATCATTCAATCTGGCTTCTTCTTGAGGATTACTGATAAAAGCAGTCTCTACGAGGATAGAAGGAATATCTGGAGCCTTTAATACAGCAAAGCTGGCCTGTTCAACCTTTGCCTTATGAAGCGGTGCAAAACCTGCAATTTGCTTCAGAATCGATTGGCCTACTTGCAAGGAGTCTTTGATTTGGGCGGTAGTAGACATATCTAGGAGCAGGTTAGCTACTTGTCGATCTTGTGTCTTGATATTGATGCCACCAATCAAGTCTGAAGCATTTTCTTTATTCGCCATCCAGCGCGCCATCGAGCTACTTGCCCCCATTTGCGAAAGCGCAAATACGGAGGCACCTTTGGCTCTTGATTCAATGAAGGCATCTGCATGGATTGATACAAAGAGATCTGCCTCAACGCGTCTCGCTTTTTGCACTCTGACATGAAGTGGTACAAAGTAGTCACCATCTCTTGTAAGGTAAGAGCGCATATAGGCTTCACCCTCAATCTTGTCCCTCAGACGTTTGGCAATGGAGAGGACTACATTCTTTTCTCTCGATCCTGCAGCACCAATCGCACCCGGATCTTCACCACCATGCCCAGGATCGATGGCAATCGTAATGAGGCGGTTGTATTTAGCTGGGGCAGGCAGCGGTTTATTTTCTGGAATGGCCTGGGCTACTGGAGCTGCTGGTACTTTTGCCGCTTCTTTTTCTTTCTTCGTTGCAAACTGCGCAATTAAATCGACTTCTTCATTCGATTTTGTCAGCGCACTTTCTTTTTTTGCACTACTTTTCACCAACTCCATCAGTGGATCAGGTGGAGTAGTGGGGTATAGATCAAAAACCATACGGTAGTTGTATTCACCAACGGGATCAAGGGTAAAGAGTTGCGGTTTGATCGGCTCTTTTAAATCAAATACCAAGCGCACAATGCCCGGTTGAAATTGTCCTACCCGAATCTGCGATACATAGGGATCATTAGGCTTTACTTTGGCAACCAAGTCTTTGAGGGTCGGATTGAGTTCTAATCCCTGAACATCCACTACCAAGCGATCCGGATTAGTGAGGATTTGCTGCGTAATGGGTAATGGTGTATCAGACTCTAAAGTAATCCGGGTGTAATCTTCGGAAGGCCAAATGCGAACACCCAGTATCTTGGCACCCCAGGCAATATCAACCTCAGTAAGGAGGAGTGCAAAACTCAAGAACTTGGCTGAAGTCTTGAGGTGTTGCCTTCTGGAGAGATTGATTTTTTTACTACTCATATAGTTAGTTGGGCGTTGCTCGAATGTTATCAATCACTTTTTTACCTTGTTCAGAAAAGGCATTGATGGCAATAGTGCGTTCATTTTCTTCTGCACCAGCTTCCATTTGAATCTGAATATCAAATGCAGGCAGGGTGCCTTCGGCCTTTTCTGGCCATTCGATTAAGCAAAGTCCTGGCATATCAAAATATTCTGCAAAACCTGCTTCTTGCCACTCTAGTGGACTGCGCATTCTGTAGAGGTCAAAGTGATGCGCAGTAAAAGGATGTTTTCTGCTTTGTAATAAATAGGGCTCACATAGGGTATAGGTAGGACTTTTTACTTTTCCATCATGACCCAGACTTTGAATTAAATGTCGGGCAAAGGTCGTTTTACCTGCGCCTAAATTACCCTCTAAGGCGATATTGAGGTGTGCTTGCGGAGACTGAGCAATGAGTTCTCCGATGCTGGCGGCAAGAAGCTTGGCCAAGGATGCAGTTTCAGCTTCCTGCCTACAATGTTGATGCATAGATGCTTTTGAGGATGCCTGAGGCGTCTGATTTCTGGTCATTGCCCTAGTTTATTCAATTATTGCGCTACATTCTGTATTACTTATGTCTTTAACTACTCCTTCACCTGATAACACCAGCCCTCTAGATCAAGCTCAGTTACGAGCTTGGCTTGGGGAGCAGGCTGAGAAGCTGGGTTTTGATGGTCTGCGTATTACTGATACCCAACTAGGACCTGCCAGTGAGCGCCTACAAGA
>CANHLB010000134.1 GCA_947461335.1 Burkholderiaceae bacterium
GCTTTTTCAATACCAGCATTGGTATGAACAACCCAGCCTTGACTATCTTGTCCAATCGATTCGATAGAAACTGGATTACGAATAGTGACATTAGCCTTAGCGCACTCTGACATTAGCATTTCAATAATCTGCTTAGCAGAGTCATCACAAAATAGTTGCCCCTGATGCTTTTCGTGATAATCGATGCCGTATGAGCTCACCAGCTTAATAAATTCTTTAGAGGGATATCTTGCGAGCGCACTTTTCACAAAATGGGGATTGAGCGACAAGAAATTAGCAGGGCTACTATGAAGATTAGTGAAATTACAGCGGCCTCCACCGCTAATTCGGATCTTTTCGCCCAGAACGTGGGCGTGATCTAGGAGTAATACCTTTTTACCTCTTTGGCCAGCAATACCAGCACAAAATAAGCCAGCTGCCCCTGCACCAATAATGATGACATCCCAAGTTTTGCTCATGCTTTATTTAAAGCGATCGATGATGTCAGTGGAAATATTGAGTTTTTTCATATGGAGCTTGGTATAGGCCTGACGAAAATTTCTCGTCATGGAAATCATCACGGAAGCAGTCCAGGCAAATGCAAACATACCTGAGAAAGCAATGATAATGGCTAACATTTTCCATCCAGCGGGCAATGAATCCTCCATAAATCCCATTGCCGTATAAGTACTACCGCTAAATAAGATGCTTTGTCCAAGTCCTGGAACTAATTTCAGCGCATAAATCGCAATGCCCCAAAAAATGATTTCAGCAATATGGGTTAAGAATAAGCAGAATACGCTGATGTAAAAGCAAAGCGCTACTTCTGAATATTTTTTCTCTGCTAAATAGAGAAAGCTTTTCACCTCGTAACGCTTCGCGATTTGCAGCAGAACCAAACCATGAAAAACCATCACCAATATGAGCATGAAGGTGCCCATGAGGTAGCCTGGTAGGTCTAAGGAGGTAGCAATGCTAATATCTTGTGGAGTCATAAATAAGCCTTTGGGTCATTTTACAGCGGGCTTAGTGCTTCATTAGCTCAATTGGTAGTGATTTTTGATCATTCCCCAGGCCTCTTTAGCCGTTTCTGCAAAGTGGATCACTTGCATATCGCCTTCATCAATGACTCCAAATTTCAGCATCTGATCGAAATTGATCATTTCAGTCCAAAAAGCTTTACCCACAAGGATTACTGGAAAGTGGGTCACCTTTTTAGTCTGCATTAAAGTGAGCACTTCGAAGAACTCATCAAACGAGCCGAAGCCTCCTGGAAATACAACGATTGCTCTTGCCCGCAACATAAAATGCATTTTGCGTAAAGCAAAGTAGTGAAAACGAAAACTAAGCCCTGGACTAATGTAAGGGTTGGGATGTTGCTCTCTTGGCAGACTGATATTAAAACCAATCGTTTGATCGCCTGCCTCAAAGGCACCACGATTTGCCGCCTCCATAATTCCAGGACCGCCGCCCGTACAGATATGCAACTTATTAGACCCATCATTTTGAGTAGCGTTGTACTTTGCTACTAAGCCACCAAACTCACGTGCTGACTCGTAATACTCGCTATGGAGTAAAGCCTTGTTTGCTACGGAAATATCCTCTGGTGTTTTTGCTTCGCTTTGCATTTCTAGGGCTTTTTCACGACTCACAAAACGAGTAGAACCAAAGACAGTAATAGTGTGATCTATACCATGTTCATTTAACAGAATTTCTGGTTTTAATAACTCCAGCTCAAAGCGAATACCTATCGTTTCTCTACGGGCTAAAAAGGCTTCATCATCAAAAGCAAATTTATAAGACTCCTCTGAAGTTTCCTCGGAGATTTGACTCTCTTTGAGGTTTAAAAAGTCTGTAATTGTTTGAGAGTTATTAATGGGGAGCCTTGGGCTCATATAGCTTCCTTATGCATCACAGTCATTTCATCTTAAACCTTGCGTAAAAGCGGCATGGGTCTTGTTTAGTCGTTTAAAAGACTAGTATTAACACCTAGCTATAGAACCCTAGGAAATTGCTTGGGTTTACCCCGCTCTCAAGAAGGGTTAATATTGAACCAATTTCAACCAAATCGAAGGAAAAGCAATGAGCAATCGTTCAATCATCATCATGGTACTAGTATTGGTTGGTGCCACCGCCTATTTACTAATCAAAGGCGACGGCGATATTGATATGGGTGGAGAAAAGCATGGTGCTGAAGCGCTTCATATTGAAGATGCAAAGAAAGCTGCACCTGCAGCAGCGCCAGCAGCACCTGCAGCAGCTCCTGCAGCCGACGCTAAAAAGTAATTCTTCTAATGCAATTTAGAACCGCGGTCCTCCGCGGTTTTTTTATCTCTTATTTTCAATGAAATATCTCATTGCCCTCACCTTTCTGTGTCTATCTCAATCTATTTCTAGTCAGCCATTATCTGCAATGAAAACCATTGATCCAGCATCTCTAAAATCTTTTGCGCCCACTGGTACTCTGCGCATAGCCATTAACTTAGGAAACCCCGTTCTAGCTAACGAAGACGCTTCCACTAAACAATTAAGTGGCGTGACCATTGATATCGCCAATGACATTGGCAAACGCGTCAACTTACCAGTTAAGCTCATTCCCTTTAAAACTGCAGCTGCTACTGTTGATGGAGTGAAAAGTGGTGAAATTGATATGGTGTTTGTTGCTATCGACCCTGTCCGCGGTGCAGATATCAGTTACACGCCAGCTTATATACAAATTGAAGGGGCATATATGGTCAAAACCACTTCTGCCTTAAAGAATAATGAAGATGTGGATGTAGCTAGCTCAGAAATCGTCGTTGGCAAAGGCAGCGCCTACGATCTCTTTCTCACACGTGAAATCAAGAATGCGAAGCTTTTAAGAGCTACTAGCTCTCAGACTGTCATCGATGACTTTATGGCTGGAAATGGAAATGTTGCAGCGGGTGTGAAGCAACAATTAGAAAGTGATGCTAAACGCTATCAAGGCTTACGCATGCTACCAGGACGTTTTATGGTTATTAATCAGGCTATCGGCATTCCGAAGTCTAGAGAAAATGCTGAAAATACTTCGGCCTATTTAAGTGATGTGATTACCCAACTCAAACAGTCTGGGTTTATTGCGCAGTCTATGCAGCGTCATAATATTCAAGGTGCAAAAGTAGCTGAGTGAGCAAAAGCTTCTATTCGAATGAAATAGAAGCGATACTGAGATCATGCCCATGCCGGTAATAAAACTGAATGTCCTTGATTTAGCAATCCGCTTAAAGCGTGCCCCTTCTGAACATAAAGGCAATGCTGGAAAAGTCATTCTCATTGGTGGTGCGCCTGGCATGGCTGGCGCCCTCTTGCTTGCCGGGAATGCCTGTTTACATTTAGGAGCTGGTTGGACAATTTTAGAAATGCTTGATCCTGCCTCTGCCATTGCCTCCGAAGATCATCCAGAGCTAATGATTCGCGAGGCGAATATTGCAACTAGTGATGTCCTTCAACAGAATCAGCCTGATGTCATTGCGATTGGTCCTGGACTCGGAAAATCTTCGCAAGCCTATGATTGGCTTAGAGAGGTGATTGCCTATCCGAATATTCCTTTGATACTAGATGCTGATGCACTGAACCTGATTTCAGAATCTCAAGAACTTTTGAGCGCATTGCAAAAACGTAATCAACAATTTCCCGGGCAGAGCGTTATCACCCCCCATCCTGGAGAGGCAGCTAAATTACTCAAGAACACGACAGAGGACGTACAAGCAGATCGCTTGGGCTCTCTAGAAAAGTTAATAAGCCTGACACAATCTATAGTGGTTCTAAAAGGTCAGCATACCTTAATTGCCTCTCCACAAAACCAAGCGCTACAGTGTGAAGAAGGCAATCCTGGCATGGGTACCGGAGGCATGGGTGATGTCCTTACAGGCAGCATTGCGGCCATTACAGCACAGGGTATGCGCCATCAGCTTGATCTCTGGGAGTCCTCCTGTATTGCTGTACAGCTCCATGCCAGAGCAGCGGATAGCTTGGTGGATAAAGGTATTGGGCCAATTGGCTTAACTCCTTCAGAAACCATTTTAGAAATGAGAAGCTTGCTCAATAAGCTGTTATAAATCGATATGCAAACAGCAAGTACAGCACACCAACATAGGCGCTATCTCTTTGGTATTTTGATGGCCGGCATAGGCTCTATGCTGTTCTCCGGCAAAGCCATCTTAGTGAAGCTTGCCTTTGCTTATGGCGCCAATGCAGAAACTCTTCTTGCTTTACGCATGCTAATAGCCTTGCCTTTATTTTGGGGAATATATTGGTGGGAATCTCGTCGTCAAACGATGAGCCCAATCAGCTGGCTTGATCGCGCTAAATTATTTTTACTAGGATTTTTGGGATACTTCTTATCGAGTTATATCGATTTCCTAGGGTTGCAATATATCTCTGTAGGACTGGAGAGAATTGTTTTATATCTCACGCCAACGATTGTTTTAATGATCTCTTACTTTGTTTTACAAAAGCCAATATCTCGCTTTCAGTGGTATGCGCTAGTAGTAGGCTATCTTGGTGTGTTTATTGTCTTTATTCAGGATGCCAGCTCTACAGGAGCAAGTGCCTGGCTAGGCATGGCTCTTGTCTTTGGCAGCGCTTGTTCTTACGCCATCTATATGATTGGTTCAGGAGAGATGGTCCAACGTATTGGTAGCGTGCGCTTAGTAGTCTACGCAAGCACTGCATCTGCTGTATTGAGTATATTGCTATCGACTATTCATAATCCCACTGCTATTTTTGAGCAAGTTCAGGAAATTTATTGGTTAAGCCTATTAAATGCCAGCTTATGTACTGTAATACCAATGCTACTCATTATGATTGCCATCAACCGCATCGGCTCTCCACTAGTGGCGCAAGCTGGAATCTTAGGACCAGTCTCTACTATTTTTATGGGTTATTTTATTTTGTCTGAACCCATTACCTGGGTTCAAATTAGCGGCATGAGTCTAGTAATGGCTGCTATGTGGCTCTTGGTGCGTAATGATGGCCCAAGAAAAAAGTCATCCGATATTAAAAGACCTGATGACTTTGATGGAGCGGACGCCCTCAATTAATGAGGGATCATGTGACAAAGATTACTGAGCAGCTGTATTTGTAGCTGCCTTAGATTTTTTCTTTGATTTCTTCTTTGATTTTTTATCAGCTTTGTTTTCTTTCTTGGCTTTTTTATTTGCCTTTTTTTCCGCCGCTTTATCAGTAGGCGCAGCAGTTGGAGCTGCTGCCGGAACTGCAGGAGCTGGATCAGCAGCTAATACCACTGTAGGAGAAAACCCCATTGCGGCAGTAATAAGAGTAGCTAGACTAAAACGCGCAATACGAGAAATCATGTCATTCTCCAAAAGTATTTATTGATAATTTAATAATACCCACAATTTGAACAAAAATGCACCATTAGGTCCAAAAAGAAAAGGCCATCATACGATGGCCTTTATCTCTTCTCAGTAA
>CANHLB010000135.1 GCA_947461335.1 Burkholderiaceae bacterium
AAACGCCATTACAAGCGTATTCGCAGCCAAATGTTGCCTAAGAAGCTTTACTAATAGAATTTAAAAGCTCTCTTCACCGAGAAGCTTTGAAGCCCGCTGACGGTGAAACGCAGCGGGTTTTTGCTTTTTGAATTGCTAACTATAGATAGACAGCAAGATATATTCAACATCAGGAAAACACTATGAGTCTGAAAGATCAAATCACTGAAGATATGAAAAATGCCATGCGTGCAAAAGACACAGCACGCCTGGGGGCTATTCGTTTGCTATTGGCCGCCATTAAGCAGCGTGAGGTTGATGACCGTGTTGTTCTAGATGATGCTGCTGTGATTGCGATCATTGAAAAAATGATGAAGCAGCGTAAAGATTCGATCTCTCAGTTTGAAAAAGCAAATCGAGATGATTTAGTCGCAATCGAAGCCGCTGAAATGACAATCTTGCAAGCGTATTTACCGGCGCAGATGTCGGATAATGAGGTAGAGGCTGCAGTAGCTGCTGCGGTAGCTGCTACAGGAGCAACTGGCCCTCAAGATATGGGTAAAGTCATTGGCGCCCTCAAGGGACAATTAGCTGGTAAAGCGGATATGGGCAAAGTTTCTGCTTTAGTAAAAGCCGCACTCGCTAAGTAAGTAATTTAGCGACTAGCCAACTCAGTAAAACAGTTTCATACTGCTAGCCTAATGGCACTTATTCCCCAATCCTTCATTGCCGATCTTTTAAATCGGGTCGATATCGTTGATGTAGTTGGGCAGCACGTAAAGTTAAAAAAAGCCGGTGCAAACTATCAAGGTTTGTGCCCCTTTCATTCAGAAAAATCTCCTTCTTTTTCAGTTTCACCAACCAAACAGTTTTATCACTGCTTTGGTTGTGGAGCGCATGGTTCAGCGATTAGCTTTTTGATGGAGTATTCAGGTCTTGGTTATGTAGATGCAATTGAAGATCTGGCCAGATCAGCTGGTCTAGACGTTCCTCGTGAAGAGCGCACTGCGAACGATGTTGCAAGAGCGCAGCAAGCCATGGCCTTAAGTGAGGTGATGAGCTCAGCAGCAGACTGGTATCGCCAACAACTTAAAGGTAATACCCGAGCCGTAGAGTATTTGAAGGGCCGCGGCCTTACAGGTGAGATTGCAAAGCGCTATGCCCTGGGTTATGCGCCCGATGGTTGGCAGGGGCTTGAGGCTGTCTTTGGTCCTTATACCAATGATGAGGTTGCCAAGACTTTGGTAGAGGGAGGTTTGCTCATTCAAGGAGAGCAGGCCGAGGGCGCGCCTGTAAAGCGTTACGACCGTTTCCGCGATCGCGTCATGTTCCCGATCCGTAATCCTAAAGGGCAAACCATTGGCTTTGGCGGTCGCATTTTGGACCAAGGCGAACCTAAATATTTAAATTCTCCTGAGACGCCACTATTCTCAAAAGGCAATACGCTTTACGGATTGTTTGAAGCAAGGCAGGCGATTCGTGCACAAGAATATGTTTTGGTGTGTGAAGGCTATATGGATGTCGTAGCGCTCGCGCAATTAGGATTTCCAAATGCAGTCGCAACCTTAGGAACTGCATGCACAGCAAATCATGTCCGCATGCTTCTGCGCCAAACTGATAAAGTCGTTTTTTCTTTTGATGGCGACTCGGCAGGCCAACGTGCGGCACAACGTGCGCTTGAGGCTTGTTTGCCGCTCATGTCGGATGATAAAGAAATTCGTTTCTTATTCTTACCAACAGAGCATGACCCCGATAGTTATGTGCGCGCCTATGGCGCACCTGCATTCGAGAAGGTCATTAAAGAAGCCATGTCGATTTCCAGCTTTTTCTTTAAGATTGTTAGTCAAGACCATGAGCTGACAACGCCCGAGGGTAGAGCCCATACCCATCATGCAGCTAAGCCCTTATTGTTATCGATGCCACCAATTGCATTACGTACACAAATTCTGCGTGAGCTAGCGATTCGTACCAATACGACGCCAGTAGAACTTGAAGCATTTTGTGGTTTAACAGTGGCGCCAGTTCCCATACAGCAAGCAAGATCACAGACCAATCAAAACAATTCTTTTAATAACAGCAATCGGCAGGGTGCACCATGGCAAGCATCTAAGGGTTCTGCGAAGCGGGTTGCTACCCAAAATATTGAGCCACCTAAAGCGCCTACCGATTTAGCTGAGCAGATGCTCCGTGTATTGATTCAGTTTCCACATCTTGGAAAAGTATTAGATACCCATCAGCGTTCGCTCGCCTTGAAAGCTGCAGAACAAAGATCTACTAAAGCGCTCTCATTGATGCAAGACCTTTTATCCCAATGCGACTTGGTAGAGCTTATCCCAGGTGAGAATGGCAAAGATGCCAGCGTAGGTGCTGGCGCTTTTGCAATGTTTCAGGATCAACTCGCGCGCAGTGAATTGGCTCCTTTGTACGAAGTGCTGAGAAATCGTGTGATGGGTTCTGATTTAGAGCTTGATGGGGCTAAGGCGGACTTAGATGGTGCCTTTAAAAAGTTAGAGCTTACTCACCTTAAGCAAGAAATGACCGAAATTGCCCAAAAGATCGCAGGCAGTACAGCCAGTGACCAAGACCGGGCTAGATATCGTGAATTGGGCGAAAAACTGAAATTCTCCTAAGAATTTACTGAAACACCCCTAGAAATCCCCTGAATTTGCCCCATATTTTTAGGTAAACAGGGGTTAAAAAAGTCGCAATCGACTATAATCCTCTGTTCCCAAGAAAAAAACGAATGAATTCAGCCACTTGCGCTTTATTTTGATGAAATTTAGGGTAAGTGGACAACGGGGCTGTACTTAATCAGTCGATATCAATAACAGTAATGTGAGTAAGCGCTAATAAATGCCTAATACCAAGACAAAAAAACCAGTGAAATCAGCCAAGCCAGTGAAGGCTGCCGCTAAACCAGCGCCTAAGGCAAAAGCTGCTTTAAAACCTGCAGCTAAAAAAGCGACTAAGCCAGTTAAAGTTCCAGCTAAAGCAGCCAAGCCAGTTAAGGCTGCCGCTAAGCCCAAAGCAAAGCTTGCTACTAAACCAGCGCCTAAGGCAAAAGCCGTCGCTAAACCGATTGCTAAAAAAGCTGCTGCTAAATCAGCTAAAGCGGCCAAGCCAGCCCCTAAGGTAAAAGCTGCGGCCAAGCCTGTGAAGGCAGTCAAGCCAGTTGCTAAAGCTCCTGCAAAACCAGTCAAGGCTGCTCCTAAGTCTGCAGCTAAGGCGCCAGTGAAGCTTGCTAAGCCTGAGCCAGCTAAAAAAGTCAAAGCCGCACCAGCACCAAAAGCTGAAGAGTTAAAAGGGAAAAAAGCAAAAGCAGTTGAAGTTGCTACGCCTGTAGTTGAGGAAGAAAAAAAGCGTGGCCGCAAAGCTAAGGTCGAGCTACCTGCCGATGGTGCTGAGCCAGTATTAACTGATCGTCAAAAAGCACGTGAGCGCAAAGCCAAAGAAAAAGCACTCTTAAAAGAATTCGCGGCCCAACAGTTGGGCACTGAAGAGCAACAAGAGTTACGTCGTGCTCGCTTAAAGACCTTGATTAAGATGGGTATGTCCAAGGGTTATTTAACTCATGGCGAAATGAATGATGTGATGTCTGATGAGTTATCTGATGCTGATGCATTAGAAACTTTGATTAGTTTGCTAAACGACATTGGTATTACTGTTTACGAGCAAGCCCCCGATGCAGAAACCCTAATTCTGTCTGACAACACTGCCGCTGCAGCTTCTGAAGAGGAAGCCGAAGAAGAGGCTGAAGCTGCGCTCTCGACAGTAGATTCAGAGTTTGGACGCACTACAGATCCAGTGCGTATGTATATGCGCGAAATGGGTACAGTAGATTTGCTGACTCGTGAAGGCGAGATCGTGATTGCCAAGAAAATTGAGGCTGGCCTCAAAGATATGGTGATGGCACTCGCTGCCTGTCCTGTAACTATTGGCGAAATCTTGAGTAACGTTGACAAGATTGCTAGCGGTGAGATGGAGATTGATCAATTTGTTGATGGCTTAGTAGACCCAAATGCTGAAGATATTAAGCTTGGACCAGAAGAGCCTGAAATTGATCCTGATGCTGAAGAAGGTGAAGCCGATGGCGATGATGAAGGTGCTGGCGGTGCCGCTGCTGCAACAGCAAATGCAAAACAACTCGAAGAGTTAAAGCAGATTTCTTTAGAGAAGTTCGCGATCGTGCGTACTCAATCTGACAAGATGCGTCGTGCTTTTGATAAGGATGGCTACAACTGTCCTGCTTACATCAAGGCACAGGATGCCATTCGTGGTGAGTTGCTCGGTTTCCGTTTAACTGCCAAGAGCGTTGAGAAGTTATGCGATACCATGCGTTCCCAAGTTGATCAAGTATGGAAACTAGAGCGTGGCATCGTTAGCTTATTGGTAGATAAAGTAGGCGTGAATCGTGGTGAAGTTCTAAAAGACTTCCCTAAGATGTCTATGAACCTGACTTGGACTGATAAGTTATTGAAAGAGAACAAAGCATATAGCGCACTCTTGCAACGAAACGTTCCAGCAATTCAAGAACTTCAACAGAAATTAATCGATATTCAGAAGAATGTCGTTATTCCACTGCCAGAGTTAAAAGAAGTCAACAAGCAAATGATCGCTGGCGAGAAGCGTGCCCGTGAAGCAAAGCGCGAGATGACTGTAGCGAACTTACGTTTGGTTATCTCGATTGCTAAGAAATACACCAACCGTGGCTTGCAGTTCTTAGACTTAATTCAAGAAGGTAATATCGGCTTGATGAAGGCAGTTGATAAGTTTGAATACCGCCGTGGTTATAAGTTCTCTACTTATGCAACCTGGTGGATTCGTCAAGCAATTACCCGTTCTATTGCTGACCAAGCAAGGACCATTCGTATTCCAGTGCACATGATTGAGACCATCAATAAGATGAACCGTATCAGTCGTCAGATCTTGCAGGAAACTGGTCATGAGCCAGATGCTGCAACCCTAGCGCTGAAGATGGAGATTCCAGAAGACAAGATTCGTAAGATCATGAAGATTGCCAAAGAGCCAATCTCCATGGAGACGCCAATCGGTGACGATGAAGACTCTCATTTAGGTGACTTCATTGAGGATGGCAATACCTTAGCTCCAGCTGAAGCTGCCCTGCATGAATCGATGCGCGATGTGGTGAAAGATGTGCTGGATTCATTAACACCACGTGAAGCAAAAGTATTGCGTATGCGTTTCGGTGTTGAGATGAGCACAGACCATACTCTCGAAGAAGTGGGCAAACAGTTTGACGTTACCCGTGAGCGTATTCGTCAAATAGAAGCTAAAGCCTTGAGAAAGATGCGTCATCCAAGCCGTAGCGACAAACTCAAGACCTTCCTAGAGGAAGATTGATCCAAAGATTAACGGGCCTATAGCTCAGTTGGTTA
>CANHLB010000136.1 GCA_947461335.1 Burkholderiaceae bacterium
AAAAGGGGTTTAGATCTGACTAATGAGCTGAGTAAGGAGTGGCAGACCCATTATCCGGATAAAGCTATTGCTCTTAGAAACGAGGTCGGTTATCTTAGCTTTTTGAATAGCCTAAACTTTTTGAGTCCCCATGCTCTGACTGCCCAGATCCCACAAATTTTGAATAACTCTGTTTTGCAACTAAGATCCCGTTTATGAAACAACGACACACTATATTTTCCCTGCCCAAATCATTGTTTTGGTTATTACTCATCTCTAATGCAATCTATGCGGTGTGGCTAAATGCCGATTTTGGATCTTATTGGAGTTGGAATATTGTTGACATGGCCAATGAGCAAGCATTTAAACTAGAAGTAGTGGCTGCAGTTGGTCAATTTGTATTGCTTGGGATGACTGTAGATGCTGTCATCCGTCATTTTGTAGTGCATTTTAATAAGACCAATGAAAACGGTCAAATACCAGCAATCTTTGTTCAGGCAATCACAATTATCTCTTATGGTGTCATTGCACTATTTGGATTTATTGCTTTATATGATCACTCCGCATCAAAGATATTGGCCGCCTCTGGAGCTTTAGGTTTTGGTGTTGCCTACGTTCTGCGCGAGATGATTGCAGATATCGTGGCATGTATTCAGATTCAGTCTGAAGGTCTTCTGAGTATTGGTGATTTTATTAAGCTAAAGAGCGGCGATTATTATGAAGTGATGCAATTGGACTCTCGTCGGGTGGTTTTAAAAGATTCTTTAGGCTTTACTGTTTTTACGCCTAACCGCCACTTTATTAATAAGGACTTCATCAACATCTCTAAGCAACACCCTAAGATGGGGATGCGTATCCCATTGGAAATCGAAGTGGATTCTGGCAACGATCCTAATCAGGTCTTAGAGCTTCTTGAGCAGGCTGCTCAATATGTTATTCAAACTGAAGCGGGATTTTTTCCTTGGTACCGCACTCGTTTCATCAAAATCAATAACGGCAGTTTCGCCTTCCTGCTGCTTTATGAATGTGATGCCTCCATGTCATTTAACGGCACTAAGACAACCATGAGTCTTGCGGTAACCCGTTTCTTGAAGTTAGGTGGCATCAATATGAATTCCACTTTGGAAACTTATAGCTCCTCAGAAGTTGCGCGTACTATTAAGAGCCGCTTAAGCAATCTCTACCGTTTGGGTGTACTCAGGGTATTGAGTCCAGAAGAGGTTACTCACTTATCTGAATCTGCAACAGTATGTAAATGTAGAGCGGGCGAGCATTTGATCGAAAAAGGTCAAAATGCAGAGAGCATGTACTTTTTGGTTGAGGGTGAGTTAGAGGTCACTATTCCAAATGAGCAAGGTGAAGAAATTGTTGTGGGTTCCATTTGGCCGGGGGATTGTGTTGGCGAAATGTCCTTATTGACTGGGGAGCCCCGTTCGGCGAATGTGCGGGCTAAATCCAATTCCACTCTTTTGGAAATTACCAAGGCTGCTATCACCCCAATTTTTGAAGCTAACCCTGAATTAATTAATGAAATCTCCATTATTTTGGAGAAGCGTAAAGCGCATAATCAAATGCTTTTAAATAAGCCGGTAGAGCTAGAGGAGCTAGAGAAGGGAATTAAGGTACTAGCTAAGAAGATCCTTAATTTCTTCTTTAACAAGGGTTAACCCGAGTTCGCTCCCAGCATTTCTTTTCCTACTCACCCATACTTTCTTGGATAAAGAAGGAAGGGGTGTAAATACCCATTTTTTGGGCTTAGCAAGAGCTTATCCTCGCCAAAATTTGTTAGTATCTATGCAACTAGAGTTGCATTTGCCCCTTTTAAAACCAGCTTAAAACAAACTCTAAATGCAAGAGAACTGATTGAGGGTGTGCATACATTAGCCGATAAATTATTGGTAGTTATGGATACCTACAAAATTGTTTCCGGCATTAGCCTAGTCCAAAACTAGTCATTTACCCTTTTTAGGAAGTTGTGGATAAAGTACGCGTTCTAATTGTTGATGATTCTGCGGTGATGCGCAAAATTATTGCTAGCGCCTTGCAAAAAGAGCCCTCCATTGAGATTGCGGGTTTTGCCGCCAATGGAATTCAGGCGATCGAGGCTATTCAAACATGTAATCCAGATGTCATGACCTTGGACATTGAGATGCCGGAGATGGATGGTTTAACGGCATTGCGTGAGATTCGTAAAGTAAATAAATATCTACCCATCATTATGTTTAGCTCGCTCACTCATAAAGGAGCTCAGGCTGCAGTAATGGCCCTAACAGCTGGTGCGAGTGATTACGTTGGCAAGCCAGCAAATACTTCTAGCGGAATTGATGATGCCTTTAAAGTTCTAGAAACAGAGCTGATTCCAAAGATCATTGGCTTAGCTAAGCGTGTGAAATTGCGTAAGGCAAAGGAGGGTCAACTCCCTAATACTCCAGCAAGGACATCTTCCGCAATCTCCTTAGCGCCTCTGACCACCAACAAGCCTTTAGCTACAAGCAAGCCGATTTCTTCTCCTACATCAAAAGTCAATCAAGCGATTTCTGGTGTGCTGGCTAAACCTGCAGAAGCGGTTTGTATCGGCGTATCTACGGGAGGGCCTGAAGCGTTGATGCAAGTTTTTTCTGGCTTTAATGCGCCCATTAGTGTTCCCATTTTTATTGTTCAGCATATGCCAGCAGATTTCACGGCATTGCTTGCTGCTCGCTTAAGTTCCGTGGGCGTGATGACGGTTAAGGAGGCAGAGGAGGGTGAGATCGCTGAGCCTGGTATCGCATACATGGCGCCTGGCGGATTTCATATGAATTTGTCGCGACCTGGCACTAAAACTATTCTTCACCTGAATACTGAAGCACCAGAAAATTCTTGTAGACCAGCAGTTGATGTTTTGTTTAGAACTGCTGCCCAAGTCTATGGGAGTAATCTGCTAGCAGTGATACTTACTGGCATGGGTTATGACGGCTTAAAAGGTACGGAAACCATTAAGGAAAAAGGTGGGCAGTTAATCGCACAAGATGAAGCCACTAGTGTCATTTGGGGTATGCCTGGGGCAGTAGTCCAGGCAGGCTTAGCTGATGTTGTGCTGCCAATCGATAAGATTGCTGACGAGATTATTTTTAGAACCCGTAAAGTACCTACAAGTCGCTAGCATGTCTAAAGAATATCTACCGCAGTTTTATGTCATGTTAGAACGTCAGGTAGGAATTGCTTTGGATGATACGAAGCAGTATTTACTAGAATCCCGTTTGATGCCAGTTGCCACGCAAAATGGTTACCCTGATGTATATGCGCTTATTAAAGTCTTAACTCAGACTCCAGTTGGACCCTTGCACTGGAAAGCATTTGAAGCATTAACAACGAATGAGACATCTTTCTTTCGAGATAAGCATGTTTTTGAAGCCTTAAGAAAAAAAATTCTCCCTGAGCTTATTGAAAATCGTAAAAAAGACAGGACTTTGCGCATTTGGAGCTCAGCATGCTCGGCTGGGCAGGAGGCTTATAGCCTAGCAATGATGCTCAGAGAAGATTTTTTGCAGCTCAATGATTGGACTATTTATATTCAGGCTACCGATATTTCTGAGTCAATTTTAGAAAAGGCGAAGTCTGGGGTCTATAGCTCGATGGAGGCGCATCGCGGCCTTGATACCCATTACTTGCATAAATATTTTGAGCATATTGAAAAAGGCGCTTATCAAATTAAGCCAGCTATTCGGCAAATGGTGAATTTTTCTCATCATAATTTAGTTGGGGATTGGCCGTTTTATCCTAAATTTGATTTGATTATGCTCAGAAATGTACTGATTTATTTCAAGCAAGATGTTAAAGATAAGGTACTCTCAAAGATGCAGCAACAGTTAAATGGCAGTGACAGTATTTTGATCTTAGGTGCTGCAGAATCTATCTATCATAATGATTTATATAAATTAATTACACTCGATAAAATTTCGTACTACAAACCCAATACCATTGTTAAGGTCTGATATGGAAAACCAAAATACGTCTCCAATATCCCAGCCTATTGAGATTGATCCTGTATTTGCAGCATTTTGTGTTCTTGTTGTCGATGACAGCAGAACCTTACGTAAGATATTAATTCGTGAGCTGAACTCTTTGGGCTTTCATAATATTTTAGAAGCAGCCGATGGCCTCGAGGCTATTGAGGTAGTTAAGAGCAAGCCTGTTGATTTGATGCTTCTAGATATGGAGATGCCTGAGCTCGATGGTTTAGGTGTTCTAGCACAACTTAAGGCTGACGATACCTACAAAGCATTACCCATCATTGTGATTTCTGGCGCAGATCAGTTTGAAAAGACGATTAAGTGCATAGAAATAGGTGCTGAAGATTATTTACCGAAACCATTTGACCCTATTCTTTTGCGGGCCCGTATTTTCTCCTCCTTAGAAAAAAAGCGCCTTCGTGATTTAGATCGTAAGCACCTAGAAATGCTGAACCATGAAAAACAGTTGTTAGAAATAGAGCAAATGAAGACTGAGAAACTGATGCTCAATATTTTGCCTCGTCCCATTGCTGATCGACTAAAGCGGGGCGAGAAGAATATCTCTGGAAGCTATCCAGATGTCAGCATTCTTTTCAGTGATTTAGTTGGTTTTACTAAGATGTCTTCGCAAGTATCGGCAACTGATTTAGTAAAACTACTAAATGACTTATTTACCCGCTTTGATAAACGCGCTGAATCTTTGGGCCTAGAAAAGATTAAGACGATTGGAGATGCTTATATGGCTGTTGGGGGTTTACCTATTCCTCGTCCTGATCATGCTGAGCTCTGCGCTGATATGGCACTTGGTATGTACAAGGATCTACAGGACTTCAATGAGCAGAATGGTTCAGAGTTGAATATGCGTATTGGTATTAATTCTGGGCCAGTTGTTGCCGGTGTCATTGGGTTTACCAAGTTTTCTTATGATCTTTGGGGTAATACCGTCAATACTGCTAGCCGAATGGAGTCTACTGCCCCCCATGGCAGAGTACAGGTATCGCCTAGTACTTATGAAGCCCTGAAAACGAGCTTTAGTTTTGAGGATGGTGGATTGATGGAGTGCAAAGGTCTTGGAGAAATTCGTACCCATCTATTAATAGGTCGAATTTAGCAATCGGACTTTGGGCTTACTGGATTGCCGATCAGTAAACCACCTTTGGGTGGTTTTTTATTGGAGTATTCTTAAGGTAACTCTTTAAAAGTGGAAACATCTCCAATGTTAGGACTAATCGATTTCAAAGCATTCGTTAGCCATATTGGTGAGGCGGTAATTATTTCTGATCGAGATGAGAATATCTTGTTTTGGAATGCCTCTGCCCAGCGTATCTTTGGTTATAGCCAAGATGAAGCTTTAGGAAAGACGCTTAGCATCATTACGCCTGAGCGTT
>CANHLB010000137.1 GCA_947461335.1 Burkholderiaceae bacterium
TGAAACAACTTGTCCTTATTCGTCATGGTGAATCTACCTGGAACCTTGAAAACCGCTTCACTGGCTGGGCGGACGTGGACTTAACCCCTAAAGGGGTTGAACAAGCCCAGGCCGCAGGTAAAAACCTCAAAAAAGCTGGTTATGAGTTTGATATCGCCTACACCTCTGTTTTAAGGCGTGCTATTCGCACTCTTTGGCACGTTCAAGACACCATGGATTTAATGTGGCTGCCAGTAGTTCATAGCTGGAGATTGAATGAACGTCATTACGGAGCATTAACCGGTCTTAACAAAGCCCAGACTGCAGCAAAGTATGGTGATGAACAAGTTCATATTTGGCGTCGCTCATATAATGTGCGGCCACCCCTACTAGAACATGAAGATGAACGCAATCCAAAAAATGATTCACGTTATTCAAAATTAAATACTTCGGATATTCCGCTTGGTGAGTGTTTAAAAGATAATGTAGACCGTGTTCTTCCTCTTTGGAATGAATCGATTGCACCAGCACTAAGAGCTGGCAAACGTGTACTCTTAGTGGCACATGGTAATAGCATCCGCTCCTTAATTAAATATTTGGATCAAATGTCAGATGAGGCCATTATGAAAGTGAACGTCCCAAATGGCGTACCACTTGTATATGAACTTGATGATGATCTCAAACCCATTCAACACTTTTATCTAGACTAGGATCAAAAAGAAACATGCGCCAATTTCTAAAAAACTTTGCTCTGATAGCTATTGGCCTGATAGCAGGCATAGCGGCTACTATTCAACTGTCTGCAACTGCCCAACAGGGGACTCAACTGCCGCTCGATGAGCTGCGCACACTCTCGAACGTTTTTGCTCAAATCAAACGTGAGTATGTTGAACCTATTGAAGATAAGCAGCTGCTCACTGACGCCGTAAAGGGTATGGTCAGTAGTCTTGATCCGCATTCCACTTTCCTAGATAAAAAAGATTTTTCTGAAATGCAAGAGGCTACATCTGGGAAATTTGCTGGCCTTGGAATTGAAATTACTTCTGAAGATGGCGTTGTTAAGGTACTCAACCCAATTGAAGATAGTCCCGCTGCTCGCGCAGGATTGCAGGCAGGTGACTTAATTACTCGATTGGATGACAAGCCAGTCCGTGGTATGTCACTAGACAAAGCTGTTCGCACTATGCGCGGCACACCTG
Source organism: Burkholderiaceae bacterium (assembly GCA_947461335.1). Classification (GTDB taxonomy): domain Bacteria; phylum Pseudomonadota; class Gammaproteobacteria; order Burkholderiales; family Burkholderiaceae; genus Polynucleobacter. The sequence goes on from CANHLB010000137.1 coordinate 1,179, forward strand.
GCACCAAAATTACCTTAACTGTTTATCGCAAAAGTGAGGAACGTAGTTTTCCTGTCACCATTACTCGTGCTGAAATTAAAACGCAATCCGTTAAAGCCAAAATCTTAGATAACGATATTGCTTGGGTTCGAATTACTAGCTTCCAAGAACGTACCGTTCCCGATCTTGCCAAAAAACTTACTGATCTAGCCAATCAGGATCCGAAACTGAAGGGCATTATTCTTGACCTACGTAATAACGGTGGCGGCCTATTACAAGGTGCGGTTGGTGTCGCTGCTGCCTTCTTGCCTGCCGATGCGGTGATAGTATCTACTAAAGGTCAGGCCCCCGACTCTAAACAAGTCTTTAATGCTACCCCGGCTATGTACCGACTTAGTGAACCAGGGGATCCTTTGGCAGGTGTGCCTGCAATCTTCAAAAAATTACCGATGGTCGTTTTAGTAAACGCCTATTCAGCTTCTGCTTCTGAGATTGTTGCTGGTGCATTGCAAGACTACAAACGCGCGACCATCATTGGTAAGACAACCTTTGGCAAAGGCTCAGTTCAGACAGTTCGTCCGCTCACAAATGATTCTGCATTAAAAATTACTACCGCCTATTACTACACGCCTAGTGGAAAATCTATTCAGGCATTTGGTGTTAAACCTGATATTCCAGTAGATCAAAACAAAGACGGCGATCCAGATGATGTGTTAATCACCCGTGAAATTGATAGCGAGAAACACTTACGTAATAAGCAATCTGCGGAAGATAAATTAATCAAAGATCGAGAGCAACGCCGCCTCGAAGAGCTACAACGCATTGAAGAAAAGAATGCAAAGAAAACTCCTGAGGAAAAAGAGAAGGATAAGAATAAAAAGCCTCCTGAGCTTGGTAGCGCAGATGATTTTATGCTTGCCCAAGCAGTGGCATTTATCAACGGTCAGCCGGTGAAGCGCTCTTCATCTAAGCTAGAGTAATCTCGCTACCCTGGCCTGCACATGAATGATGAGCAGTTACTACGCTACTCAAGGCATCTTCTGCTTGAGGAAATCGATATTGCAGGTCAAGAAAAGCTACTCAATGCACATGCTTTAATTATTGGCGTGGGCGGTTTAGGGAGTGCAGCAGCACCCTACTTAGCTGCTGCTGGTATTGGGCACATCACCTTGGTAGACGATGACCAAGTTGAACTGACTAATTTGCAGCGCCAAATCATGCACACAGAAAAAATGCTTGGCAAAAGCAAGGTTATGTCTGGTAAAGAATTTTTACAGCAACTTAATGCTGGCGCACATATTGAAACTATTCAAGCTAAAGCCACTGTTTCTCTACTTGATGAATTATTACCAAGCGTTGATATTGTTCTTGACTGCACCGATAACTTTGCAACGCGACAACTCATCAATGCCAGCTGCTTTAAGCACCAAACTCCTTTAGTTTCTGGTTCGGCCCTGCGTTTTGATGGTCAGATCAGCGTATTTGATCCGCGTAATCCTGCATCACCTTGTTATGCATGCATCTTCTCGCCCAATGAACAATTTGAAGAAACGAGTTGCTCTTCTATGGGTATCTATTCACCATTAGTTGGAATTATTGGAGCCATGCAAGCGGCACAAGCGCTCCAAGTAACAATCGGGTTTGGAGAACCGCTAGTGGGGCGTATGTTACTTTGGAATGCACGCTCCACTCAAATTGATGAGTTCAAAATCTCTCGCAATCCCGAATGCCCAGTATGTGGAACGGCACACTAAGCAAGCAAGCGCTCTAGAGCTTTTGCTTGAGCCTCTGGCTCATAGGCCTTCAAAACCCGTGGAAAACGGGCTTTTAACATCCCTACATTTGCTTTTAGGATCTCACGCTTCACCAGAAGTAACTGACTAAAGTGCATAGAAAAGTCTGTTAAACCCATAGCAAGTAATAGCTTAGTTAAAGAAGGGTCACCAGCCATTTCTCCGCAAACAGCAATGGGAACATTAGCGCGTTTTGCTTGCTCAATAATATTAGCAATTAAATGCAAAATTGCCGGGTGTAATGGGTCATATAAATGGGCGACTGCATGATCAGCACGATCAATTGCCAAGGTGTACTGAATTAAATCATTCGTGCCGATTGAGAGGAAATCAAAGCGATTAATAAATAGAGGCAGGACTAAAGCAGCAGCAGGAATCTCAATCATCGCTCCTACTTGAATATTAGGGTTATACGGCTGGCCGCGTTGGTGTAGTTGTTGCTTTGCTTTTTCAATTAAACGTAAAGTCTCATCAATCTCTTTGGCATGAGCGAGCATCGGGATCATAATTCGAGCTTGACCATAAGCAGAAGCTCGCAAAATAGCCCTGAGTTGCGTTAAAAAGATTTCAGGCTCTGTTAAAGACCAGCGAATTGCTCTTAAACCTAATGGTGAAGTTCCTGTTTGAGAAACATCACTACTGCTTGTACCCAATGCTTTATCTGCGCCTACGTCAATGGTTCTGATATTGATGGGCAAGCCATGCATCAGATCTACTACACGACGGTACTCTTGAAATTGTTGTTCCTCATCGGGCAGGGCTTGATTACGATCCATAAACAAGAACTCAGTCCGAAAGAGGCCTACGCCAACTGCACCTAATTTCAGAGCCTGTGCGGCATCCTCAGGACGTTCTATATTGGCAAAAAGCTCAATATCAACTCGATCTAAAGTTTCTGTTTTGGCATGCTTTAACTGCTTTAACTTACGCGCATCTTTGAGATCTTGATTTTGTAATTTTCGATACTCCTCAAGTAGCTTCTCATCTGGAGCAACAACGACTACACCTCGCTCGCCATCAAGCACCAACCAGTCGCCATACCGAATCATCTCGCTTGCATGACGCACCCCTACTACAGCAGGAATTTCCATACTGCGTGCGACGATAGCTGTATGCGATGTCTTGCCACCAAGATCCGTTACAAAGCCTGTAAATGCAGAGTCTTTAAAACGCAACATATCGTGGGGGGCAATATCGTGTGCCACGATAATAGACTCGACGCCTAAATCACTTGGAGATAATAAATCGGTGTTATCTAGGGCATCTTTTTTCTGCGCGTTTAAAGCTTTTATAACCCGCTCGGCAACCTGTCGAATGTCATTGGCGCGTTCTTTTAAATAAACGTCCTCAATATCAGAAAACTGCTCTAATAAATCATTTAACTCTGTTGTTAATGCCCATGCTGCATTCATGCGCTGGGTACGTATAAGCTGTATTGGCTTTTGCGCCAATGCTGGGTCAGCCAAGATCATGCCATGTACATCTAAGAATGCTGCCATTTCCTGGGGTGCATCTTTAGGCAAACCCTTACGCAATTGATTGAGCTCTAAACGAACCTGATCAAATGCATCTAATAACTTTTGTGCCTCCACCTCTTCTTTGCCAGGCTCTACCAAATAATGGCTAACCTCTAATGCTGCACGTGAAATCAGTACCGCCTTGCCTATTGCAATGCCTTTAGATACTGGAATTCCGTGCAACGCAAAAGTCATACTTATTCGCCCTCACCAAAGCGGTTGTTAATGAGCTCGGTTAAAGCCTGCATCGCCTCATCAGCCTGATCGCCTACTGTCTCAAGCTTCACCGTACTGCCTATTCCTGCTGCAAGCATCATGACGCCCATAATGCTCTTAGCATTGATTTGACGCCCATTACGTGACAGGAGTATTTCACATGGGAATTGAGCGGCTAATTGGGAGAGCTTGGCAGACGCGCGAGCATGTAGACCCAGTTTATTAATGATTTCAATTTCAGCTACAGGCATTACAGGCAGCGCTCCTCAATTATTGTTCTTCAACTTTTGTGCCAAGCCGTAAGATTCCATTCTGACCACCAACAAGTGCTTTTTGAGCTAGCTCTTCTAAACTATCGCCGCGATGAGTAATGCAACGCATCAACATCGGAAGATTTAACCCAGCAAGCACTATCACTGGCGCATTCAATCCAGACAAGGGGCCAAGAGCTTCCAATTTCGAAGCTACATTCGCTGGTGTAGCACCCATCACATCAGTCAGAATAAGAATGCCGTGACCACTATTCACTGCATAGGCAGCTTTCATAACGCGATCAAAACTGGCTTTAGTATCCTCATACGGCGCAATATCAACTGCTCTTACGCGCTCAGGGGATGAGCCATAGGTATGTTCAGCAAATCCAAGCATTGCACTTGCAAGAGGTGTATGAGCA
>CANHLB010000138.1 GCA_947461335.1 Burkholderiaceae bacterium
AAAATCCACTAAGACAAGATGTCCAATACCCGTTCTGGCTAATGCCTCTGCTGCCCAAGAACCAACCCCGCCTAGGCCAGCAACCACCACCGTAGATTGACGAAAGCGCTCACGCAGCTCTGGCCCATAGAGTCTAGAGACCCCGCCAAAACGACGATCTTCCAAGCTTTCTTCTATCTTGTCTTCTGCCATAGCTTCTCTTTATACTGAATAAATGGACTCAATTGCTCAACTTCGCAAAAACTATACCTTCGGCCAGCTTTCAGAAACCGATGTTCCAAGCAATCCCTTGCCTCTTTTTAAGCTCTGGTTTGACCAAGCCGTAAGAGCAGAGTGCCCCGAACCCAATTCTATGACCTTGGCTACTGCCAATAAAGCCGGAAATCCATCAGCTCGTATTGTCTTACTAAAAGGTGCTGACCAAAATGGCTTTACCTTCTTTACCAATTATGAGAGTCAAAAGGGCAAGGATTTGGCAGTCCGCCCGCAAGCTGCCCTACTTTTTCACTGGCATGAACTAGAGCGCCAAGTTCGCATTCAGGGAGCTGTAGAACGTGTGAGTGCTGATGAAAGCGATGAATACTTTCACTCTCGCCCTCCTGCATCTCGCATCGGCGCTTGGGCTTCGCCACAAAGCGAAGCGATTCCTAGTCGTGAATTTTTGGAAGAAGCAGAGAAACGCTTTAAAGCCGAGTTTGGGGATGCGCCACCGCGCCCTGAGCACTGGGGTGGTTACCGTCTCCGCCCTACTGAAATTGAATTCTGGCAAGGCCGTCCTTCCAGATTGCATGATCGCATCCACTATAAATTGGATGGATCAGTCTGGCAGGTAAACCGCCTGGCTCCCTAAGAGTAGTGTGGTGCTATCAGCGATTTAAATTTCGCTCTGAACTTTGCTAATTTAGGCGCAACTACTGCTCTGCAGTAACCTTGATTAGGATTTTGTACAAAATAATTCTGGTGATAGTCTTCGGCAGGAAAAATCGTTGGTGCCGCATCAATTTGCGTCACTACTGAGCTGGAATAAATTCCCGACTCTTCAAGCTCTTTGACAACTTCATGGGCAATCTTGTTTTGTTCATCGCTATGCGTAAAGATCACAGAGCGATATTGTGTGCCATGGTCATTGCCTTGATAGTTCAAGGTTGTAGGATCATGAATCACAAAGAAAATTTCCAATAGATCCCTAAATGAAATAACTTGTGGGTCAAACATAATGTCCACAATTTCTGCATGCCCAGTGCTACCAGTGCAAACTGCTTCATAACTAGGGTTGGGTTTAGGGCCACCAGCATACCCAGAGACAACTGATTTAACCCCAGAAATTTGCTGGTAAACAGCCTCAAGGCACCAAAAACAGCCGCCGCCCAAGGTAGCTTGCTCTAATGGGATCTGATTTTTATCGTGATTTTCGTTCATGGCTTTATCCTAATACCTTATTCCAATGTTTGCCAACTATTAATACTCTATGAATCGCTTGACCATCCAGCTTGATGAAATCAAAGCAGCCTACGCTGCCGAACCAAACCCTAGCCTTGAAGTGAGGCTAGATCGTATTGGTCGAATCGAAAAGATGATTGAGGCCAATGAAGAAAAAATCTGCAAAGTACTCTCTGCAGATTTTGGTGTGCGCCACCCGATTGAAACACGCCTTGCTGAATTTCAGATGGTATATCAGGCCTGCAAAGATGCCAGGAAACATCTCAAAGAGTGGATGAAACCCGTACAAATGGAAGTTCCCTCACATATGGGGTCTTCACACGCATGGACTGAAAGTCAATCGCTTGGTGTTGTTGGCATCATGAGCCCCTGGAATTATCCAATTCAGCTAGCACTCGTTCCAGCAATTGCAGCGCTAGCTGCGGGTAATCGTATTTGGCTAAAGCCTTCTGATCGTAGCTCTCGCACTTCCGGTTTTTTGGCAGGATTAATTCAAGAATACTTTCATCCAAGTGAATTTTGTGTCACTACTGGTGGTATTGATACAGCTGAACAATTTGCAGCGCTTCCTTTTGCTCACCTATTCTTTACTGGCGCAGAATCGATTGGCAAAAAAGTAATGCGAGCTGCTGCTGAAAACCTTACGCCAGTGACTCTAGAGCTTGGCGGCAAATCACCGGCCATCATTGATTCCTCTGCCAAACTGCAGGAAGCCGCTGCTTCCATAGTTTATGGAAAATTACTCAATGGAGGTCAAACCTGCATTGCGCCAGATTATGTTCTCATCGACCAAGCTGAACAGGATCAGTTTATAAAAGCATTACAAGCAGCAGCTCAAGACCAATTTAGCAATCCCGAGGAGCTCACTGGTCCAATCGATGAAAATCAATTGCGAAACTGGCAAAACTTAGTCAGCGATGCACTTGATCGTGGCGCAAAGGCAATACCCTTATTAAGTAATCCATCAGCAGGTGCGAGACCATTTGAACCTATCGCCCTCGTTGACGTACCTCAAGATGCTCGCGTTCTTCATGAAGAGATTTTTGGGCCCATTCTTCCAATCGTGACAGCTTCAGATACTTCGGCTGCCATTCACTACATTAATGCCAGGCCCCATCCATTAGCAATATATTGGTTTGGCAAAAACAAAAAGAATATGCAGCGGGTTTTAGAAGAGACCCGCTCTGGTGGTGTCACCATTAATGAGACCTTATTACATGTCGCAGTCCAATCTCTCCCTTTTGGTGGTATTGGTAGTAGCGGCATGGGCGCCTATCACGGCAAAGCCGGCTTTGATACATTCAGCCACCAGAAATCCATTTTGGAAGTGCGTGGCTTATTAGGAACAGGACTTTTAATGGGCACTAAAGCAGCTCGTCCCCCTTATGGAAAAGGCATCGAGCGTCTATTGAAATTCCTTAGGTAATTAATTCGGGAAAACCCTTGTAATCACAAGTTCAAGCTGTCATAATGGGAGGCTTTTTTAAGCAATTTGATTCATCGCCCCCCAGCTATATTTCAGCGTATCGTTTAGAAGTTATAAACACCAAAGATAAAAAACGCGCTGCCGCCTGTCTGATGGTCGATGCCTTTGACCATCGCACCCAATAAAAACATAGGTGCAACATACGGAGACATCCCTTTAAGGGGATGTGTAATAGCATGACTTTTTCTAAAGAAAATAAACTCGAGTCGAAAGACTCAAAGCACGCTGGATGTGAATTCCAGTCTTTCGCCCTAGCGGCGCAACTTCTTAAAAACGTTGCTGAACTCGGTTTTACCGAAGCCACTCCTGTTCAAGCTCAGGTTATTCCTGCGGCTTTAGCTGGTGGTGACTTATTAGTCAGCAGCCAAACGGGTAGCGGTAAAACCGCAGCCTTCTTATTGCCTTTGATCAATCAACTTATCGAAGCTAACCCGAACAATTCGCCTGTACCAGGTCGTGCACAACCTAAAGTATTAGTGCTCTGCCCTACTCGTGAATTAGCTCAGCAGGTTACCGCCGATGCAGTGAACTTGGTGCGCGGCATGAAAGGTATCCGAATTGCAACCGTCATGGGTGGTATGCCTTATGGCAAGCAAATCCAAGCTCTGAAGGGTGCATTGTTAGTCGTCGCAACCCCAGGTCGTTTACTCGACTTGTGTGACAGTAAAGCGATTCGCTTGGATGATGTAAAACAACTCGTTATTGATGAAGCCGATCGCATGCTCGACCTGGGATTTGCTGATGATCTCGAGGCAATTGATAAACGTTGTACTGGTCGCAACCAAACCTTGATGTTCTCTGCAACTTTTGCACCTAAGATTATGTCTTTAGCAAATGCATTAACTAAAGATGCAAAGCGTATTGAACTTGCTCACGCAGGCGATAAACACGCTAACATTGAGCAGAAATTGCATTGGGCTGATAGCAACTCACACAAGCATAAGCTTCTTGAGCATATTTTGGCTGATGCCAGCTTAGATCAAGCAGTTGTGTTTGCCAGCACCCAAGTTGAAAGCGAAAAAATCGCTGACACATTACGTGCCAACGGCTACGAAGCAACTGCTCTTCACGGTGCAATGCCTCAAGCTGTTCGTATGCGTCGCTTAGAGTCTTTACGTAAAGGTCACACCAAGATTTTGGTGGCGACGGACGTAGCGGCTCGCGGTATTGATGTGCCACGTATTAGTCATGTGATTAACTTTGGCTTGCCAATGAAGCCTGAGGACTATACACACCGCATCGGTCGTACTGGTCGCGCTGGTCGTAACGGCGTCGCTATCACTTTGGTTGAACATCGTGATCGCGCCAAGATTCGCAATATCGAGCGTTTTACACAGCAAGATATCGTTGCCTCAGTCATCGCTGGTCTTGAGCCACAAGCCAAGCCTAGCTTTGGTGGTGGCGGTGGCGGTAACCGTTCTGGTGGTGGTCGTTCTGGCGGCAGTCGCTCAGGTGGTGGTGGCGGTGGTGGTCGCTATGGTTCTGGAGCACGCTCTGAATCTCGCTTTGGCGGTGGTGGATCTGGCGGTGGCAATCGTTCGGGCAATCATTTTGAAGCGCGTTCGACTGGCTCTACTGATTCACGTCCAGCACGCTCTGCTGATTCCCGCCCTGCGCGTTCTGCTGACTCACGTCCAGCACGTCCAGCAGGTGGTCCACGTTTTGCTAAACCAAAGTCTGGCGGTCAACGTCGGAACTTTAGCGGTAGCTAAAAATGATTCGCCGTAATCGTCTCCGTTCTGCATGGAATCGAGTCGGTTCCGGTGAAATTCATCGGGCGCCACGAAAGTGGCAGCCTTGGCTTAGCGATACTGGGTCCCTCACCCAAAAAATTGAGCAAGCAATTGGTCAAAAACTAGAAGTGCAAGTTTTGCGCGATTGCCCTCAATCGCTTAATAGCGACGAAAGTCGCTATTTCCATTTCAGAATTAGACGCTGTAGAGTACGCGAAGTACTTTTATGCGCAAACAATATCCCTCTGGTCATGGCGCATAGCGTCATTCCTACATTAAGTTCCAGCGGTAGCAATCATGCCGTTCTGCGACTAGGTACAAAACCTTTAGGTGCTGTGCTCTTTGCCAAAACGCGGAAACACTCTACGCCAAAACCACCACGTGATGTTGCACGCCTAGATAAAAGTAGTGCATTGTGGAAAAGATGCTCTAAGAATTACTCCGGATTGAGCTCGCCATTGTGGGCTCGTCGCACCCTCTATCAATTAAAGGGTCACCCCATACTGGTAAATGAAATCTTCTTGCCAGCTTTACTTCGCTTTTCAAAAACTTAGATTGTTAGCCAAGCTAAGCTCGCTTTAATAAGCGCCTCATCACCAGGCTCGGTAGTAAATACTTCACCAAATCCAATGATTTCTGCGGCATCAGCAATATTGTGATGTGGACATAAGGCGCT
>CANHLB010000139.1 GCA_947461335.1 Burkholderiaceae bacterium
AACGCGTGGACGAGAAACCGCCATTTCATAGCCTTCGCGACGCATCGTCTCAACCAAGATGGTGAGATGCAACTCACCACGACCCGATACTTCAAATACAGTATCGTCATCAGTCTCTTTGACACGCAGCGCCATATTGGATTTCAGTTCACGATCCAAACGCTCACGAATCTGACGGCTAGTCACAAATTTACCTTCGCGACCTGCAAATGGGCTCGTGTTCACCATGAAGTTCATAGTTAATGTTGGCTCATCGATCTTGAGCATAGGTAATGCTTCAGGCGTATCAACCGCACAGACCGTCGTACCAATCGCTAACTCCTCAATACCATTAATCAAGGCGATATCACCGGCAAAGGCTTCATCAACAACCTCACGCTCCAAGCCTTTAAATTTCAATACTTGGTTAACACGTCCTTTAAATGGCACGCCATCTGGACCATTCATACAAATCACTTCCATGCCAGGCTTAACACGGCCACGGTTCACACGACCAATACCAATTTTTCCAACATAACTGTTGTAGTCAATGGATGAGATCTGAAACTGCAAGGGACCATCCGGATTATCATCGCGGACAGGAACATGCTGTAAGACAGAATCAAACAATGGGCGCATATCGCCCTCACGAACATCCTCTGTCAAACCTGCATAGCCATTCAACCCAGATGCATAGATGATAGGGAAATCTAGTTGCTCTTCAGTAGCACCAAGTTTGTCAAACAACTCAAAGGTTGCATTGATAACGTAATCGCAGCGGGCGCCTGGACGGTCAACCTTGTTAATCACGACAATCGGTTTTAAGCCAAGTGCTAGTGCTTTCTTGGTAACGAAACGTGTCTGAGGCATAGGGCCTTCAACTGCATCCACTAAAAGCAATACACCGTCAACCATAGAGAGTACACGCTCTACTTCACCACCAAAGTCAGCATGTCCTGGGGTATCCACAATATTGATATGAGTACCGTCGTACTCTACCGAGCAGTTTTTGGACAAAATAGTAATGCCACGTTCTTTTTCCAAGTCATTTGAGTCCATGACACGTTCAGTCATTTTTTCATTTGAACGGAATGTGCCAGACTGGCGTAAGAGTTGATCAACCAGGGTAGTTTTACCATGGTCAACGTGGGCGATGATGGCGATATTACGAAGTGCGCGTTTAGTCATGTGAAGCTTTTGAGGTTAAGAATAAGGTTGAAATAAGGAGATTAAATAAGTGGGTTTGGTTTAGTGGGTCTGAGAAATTAAGCGCTTGGGATGCAATACCCCAGAGCGCCAATCAGCAGTACCAATAAAGTTATGGGGAGCAGCAGTGGCACGATAAATTCGTACCAAAGCTTCAATTGAGGGCAAATTCAGAGGAACACGTTGTCCCATCTCTAAGCGCTTAGCCTGTTGCTCATCCACAGTTAAGTGGGGCAAGGTTTGTAGTAATGCATCTACTGGCAAGATATAGCTGGATGAATTTTGCAATCCACTTTGAATCGACTCGATCGTAAAGGATTGCTCGAGGTTCAAATGCCCCACTTCAGTACGGCGTAAGCCAACCAAATGAGCTCCACAGCCTAAGGCTTTGCCAATATCTTCCGCCAATACGCGGATATAGGTGCCTTTGCTACAGGAAACTTCTAGAGTTACCTCTGGCCACTGAATATTCGTCCAACGAATTTGATGAATCGAAATATCTCGAGCCGTGCGCTCTAACTCTACGCCAGCACGAGCATATTCATATAAAGGCTTGCCATCGCGCTTAAGGGCTGAATACATCGGTGGTACTTGAGAAATTGCCCCAGTAAATTTTGGCAGCAATGCATCTAGTGTTTTTCTGAGCTCGACTTCACTTGCAAATGATGGCAAAGGCAATTCTTCAATGATGACGCCTTCTGCATCACCTGTATCGGTACGTGATCCGAATTTCACTCTAGCAATATAGGTTTTATCGGCTTCCAGTAAGTCTTGGGAGTACTTCGTAGCTTCGCCCAAGCAAATTGGCAAAAGCCCAGTTGCCATCGGATCTAAAGTACCAGTATGTCCAGCTTTATCAGCATTAAATGCGCGCTTGACCGCGGTGACTGCACCCTGAGAACTCATTCCTGCAGGTTTATCTAGCAGCACTACGCCGTCGATCCGAATAGCCATGAAATTATTGCGCTTCGTCTTTATGATCGCTTCGATCACTATCAACCGCTTGATCGATTAATCGAGACATTTCTATACCATGCTCAACTGAGCTGTCATAGTGAAAATGCAATGTCGGTACAGTATGAATATGTAAACGCTTGAACAATAAAGAATGTAAATACCCTGCTTTTTCCTGGAGTGCCTTTAGTGCATGCTCAGGCTCAGCACCCAAGACAGTAAAGAACACTTTGGCATGTGCCAAGTCTGGTGTGAGCTCAATGCTTTGCAATGTAATTAAGCCTAAACTGGGACTACGTAGCTCACGCGGAATAAGCTCGGCCAAGTCTCGCTGAATTTGATCGGCGAGACGCTGGTTACGATGCGGGCTAGATTTATGCATTTTTATTTAGAGCGAACGTGCTACTTCAGTCACTTCAAATACCTCAAGTTGATCGCCTTCTTTAATGTCGTTATAACCTTTTAATGACAGACCACACTCGACACCAGCTCGAACTTCTTTAGCATCATCTTTGAAGCGCTTCAAAGAATCTAATTCACCAGACCAGACAACGACGTTGTCACGGAGCAGTCGGACGCTTGAAGTACGTTTAACAATGCCGTCCACTACCAAGCAACCTGCAATAGCACCAACTTTAGATACCAAGAAGACTTGACGGATCTCAACTAGACCTGTGATTTCTTCCTTCTTATCTGGAGTCAACATGCCGCTCAGAGCCAACTTCACCTCGTCAACCGCGTCATAAATAATGTTGTGATAACGAATATCAACGCCATTGTTCTCAGCGAGCTTGCGTGCTGCAGCATCTGCGCGAGAATTAAAGCCAATAATGACCGCTTTAGAAGCAACAGCTAAGTTAACGTCGGTCTCGGTAATGCCACCTACAGCCGCGTGAACGATTTGCACCTTCACTTCTGGTGTAGAAAGTTTCATTAAGGATTGTGCCAAAGCTTCTTGTGAACCTTGTACATCCGCCTTGATGATCAAAGGCAACAACTTAGCTTCAATAGCACCCTCTTCCATGTTTTCCATCATGGTCTCGAGCTTAAATGCTTGTTGTTTAGCTAACTTCACATCGCGGAACTTACCTTGACGGAATAGTGCGATCTCACGAGCCTTACGCTCATCAGGAACCACTTGCACTGATTCACCTGCAGCTGGAACTTCTGATAAACCTTGAATCTCCACTGGAATAGATGGGCCAGCCTCATTACAGGGCTTGCCATTTTCATCCATCATCGCACGCACGCGACCAAATGTAGACCCTGCTAAGAGCATGTCGCCACGCTTCAGAGTGCCAGATTGAACTAAGATAGTTGCAACAGGGCCCTTACCTTTATCCAAGCGTGCTTCGATCACTAGACCTTGTGCTGGAGCATCTTTTGCTGCTTTTAGCTCCAAGATTTCTGCTTGCAAAAGTACGTTCTCTAGCAAGGTATCAATACCCTCACCTGTTTTTGCAGATACTGAAATAAACGGCACATCGCCACCGTATTCTTCAGGAACTACTTGCTCAGCAACTAGTTCAGTTTTAACCCGCTCTAAATTAGCATCAGGTTTATCAATTTTATTGATAGCAACCACAATCGGAACACCGCCTGCTACTGCATGATGTATCGCTTCTTTAGTTTGCGGCATCACACCATCATCCGCTGCTACAACCAAGATCACAATATCCGTTGCCTTAGCACCACGCGCACGCATAGCTGTAAAGGCTTCGTGACCTGGGGTATCTAAGAAAGTAATCATGCCACGGGGTGTTTCTACGTGATATGCGCCAATGTGTTGAGTAATGCCACCCGCCTCACCAGTAGCTACTTTTGCCGCACGAATCTTATCGAGCAAAGAAGTTTTACCGTGATCAACGTGACCCATTACAGTCACTACTGGAGGACGTGGCAGTAATTCTGCATCATGACCAGTAATACCAAGATCTAAATCAGGATCGTCTAACTTAGCAGCATGGGCCGTATGACCCATCTCCTCGACAATAATCATCGCCGTATCTTGATCAAGTACCTGGTTAATGGTGACCATTTGGCCCATACCCATCAGTAACTTAATCACTTCTGCACTCTTTACTGCCATTGCATGAGCTAACTCAGCCACAGTAATGGTTTCTGGAACCTGTACATCGTGGACTACTTTTTCTGTAGGTACTTGGAAGTTGGTATCCACATTAGCTTCAGCAATTTGACGTTGTTTTCTTCTTCCACCGCCAGAGCGCCAACCGCCAACACCACCTGATACATCACCACGAGTTTTCAGACCGCCAGGTTTCTTAGCGCCTTCTTCTTGCCAAGTAGAAGATGTCTCTGAAGACTTGATTGTCTTGCCGCCAACCTTAGCTGGAGATTTTTTCTTATCTTCTGCACCTTCCACTTTAGCTGGCTTATGCAGAGTTCCTTTTTTGGCTTCATCAGCAGCTACTTCGCTTGGCGCTTTGAGAACGCGAGCCGGCGTGCTCATCATGTCGCGAATGGCTAAAGCCTCTGCTTCAGCAGCAGCGCGACGCACACGAATCTCAGCCAACTCTTTTTCTTTGCTCGCAGCCAAATCTTTTGCTGCTTTATCGATTTTTGCTTTTTTCTCAGCTGCAGCGGCAGGCGCCTCATCAGCCATTGCACCCTTCTCAACTGTCGATTTAGCGGCTTCTTTTTGGCGAACATCTTCTGCTGCCTTCATTTCCGCCTCTTGACGAGCCAATAATTCAGCTTGACGAGTTGCTTCTGCTGCGCGTTTTTCTAACTCTTCAACAGAGAGTGTTGGCTTAACTGGTGCTGAAGGTGCAGCAGCTTTTGCCGGCGCCTCTTCAACTGCAGGGGCTTTATCACCGGCTTTTACTAACACACGCTTTTTACGTACTTCGACCTGAACCGTACGAGTACGCCCAGCAGAGTCTGCTTGGCGAATTTCAGAATTCTCGCGCTTGATTAAAGTAATCTTTTTGCGAGCACCAGTCTCGGTATTACCGTGAGCCTTTTGCAAATGCTCTAGGAGAACCGTTTTGTCTTTTTCGGTAATACTCTCGTCCTCAGAACCTTTTTCGATTCCAGCTGCCTTCAATTGCTCTAAGAGGTCAGCCGCGGTCCTTTTCAGTTCCTTAGCGAGTACTTTTACTGTTGTTGTTGCCATGCACTACTTCCTCTCATGAAGTAAACCAATGTTCGCGCG
>CANHLB010000140.1 GCA_947461335.1 Burkholderiaceae bacterium
GATTTACAGGTACCTAGATATAAAGGCGGCTTATTTTCATCTTTATCAAACAAGGCACCTGGAATAGATTGATAGGCTGCAGTAGCAATATTGTTAAGCAGCTCGCGTAAATGGGTGCAGCCTAAAACTCCACCAATATGGGTTTCAATCGTTTTGCGCCATCCTTTACCAATTTGGGTGCCAACCAGAGAATCCATTGGCGGGATCACTGCAGTACATTCTGGATGAGGATGGCTATTCATCACTACTTCAATGTCCTTGACAGTTAAATGGTCGTCCACGGTTACGCGGACCAACATGTCGTGAATAGCTTCTCCAGGCTGCCAAGTTTTAGACCCCGTTGTAAATGGGTGTGCCTTGATATCTAGTAAATGACCTTCAATATCCCAGAGACCATCTTCTCTTGCATAACCCTGATAGCTTACTGTTCGAGTATGGAGTGGGGTGCGTGGTTTTGGTTCAGAAAGCATATTTAATCATCAAGATCATTTAGGTAATACCCAATGATAATGAATTGACGCAAAAGTGCTTAAAAGAGCCAATCTAGTGATGAATGAAGGCTAATCTCTGTAGTATTCTTTCGAGCATATGGCAAAACCTATTTCTTTAGAAAAAATTCTCTTTAGCCAAGGCTTTGGAACCCGGCGCTACTGTAGTGACTTGGTTTACGCGGGCCTAGTAAAACTCCAGGATAAGGTGGCAGATGACCCAGAAGAGCGCATTGCTACTGAAGGTTTAGTGTTAAATGTGGAAGGCAGGGATTGGGAGTATCACGAAAAAGCGTATCTCGCTTTTAATAAGCCGCCCAACTATGAATGCTCCCATAAAACAACGCACCATCCTAGTGTCTATAGTTTGCTGCCAGCACCTTTTGTTGAGAGAGGCCTGCAATGCGTTGGACGCTTAGATTACGACACAACAGGTTTGTTGTTAATTTCCGATGATGGACAATTTATTCATAAGATGACCACGCCCAAGAAAAATATTGGCAAAGTTTATGAGATCACCACACCAGACCCAATTACTCAAGATCAGATAAATCATCTTATAAAAGGCGTTATATTGGACGATGACCCTAAGCCATGTTATGCAACTGACTGTAAGCAACTTTCAGAAAACATCCTTGCAATGACGATTGTTGAGGGGCGATATCACCAAGTCAAACGCATGATGGCAGCTGTTGGTAATCATGTGGCCAAGCTTCATCGAGTGGAGATCGGTGCTTATGTGATGCCAGCAGATTTGGCAGAAGGACAATGGCGCTGGTTATATCCAGATGATTTAAAACAACTTTCAAAAAGTATATCTACATAAATGAATCATCCACTACTACCCAAGCACTTTGACTTTAATGGCCTCATACCTCTATGGCTGATAGACCAAGAGAGACAAAAAATGACTCGAAAATTTACTTTTGCAAACTTTGAGCAAGCTTTTGAGTTTATGACCTTAGCTGCGCAATATGCCCAAAAGATTGATCATCATCCAGACTGGTCAAACTCTTGGAATAAGGTAGAGGTTGAGCTAAGTACTCACTCTAGTAAAGGACTGACAGCACTGGACGTTCAGATGGCTCAAGCAATGGATCTTTTTGCTCTTCAGGTAGAAGCATCAAAAGCATCATGAGTGATTAATGCTCATCACCTTCATGATCTTCTTCATTCATACTCATTAAAATAGTGGCTAACAATCCATAAACTACTTCTGTGGAGATCATGCCATCTTCATCGAGCTCATCAATTAAATCGTTGAGGCGATCCTCCGTAGGCTCATTTAGTAAAGTCATTGCACATTCGCAGCCATAGTCAAAATCTTCATCATTTTGGGTTTGGTCGTTATCAGTCATATTTTTCCTTAATTGAGCTTTCAGGATAGCAAATTAAAGCACTATTCGATATAGCTAGAGGCCCAGAATCGGCTCGTTCGCTTGTGCAATTGCAAAAATGAAATAATGATTTATAGTCATCTGATAATAAAAGATAGGAGGCAGTATGCAGCTAAACGTGAATGGCGAAATTCATAATATTGATGTTGAGCCGAACATGCCTTTGCTATGGGCTATTCGTGAGCAAGTAGGGCTTACTGGCACTAAATATGGTTGTGGTGTAGCGCAGTGTGGCGCTTGTGCTGTCTATCTCAATGGCGAGCTAATTCGTTCATGCTCCATACCGGTCTCTGCAGTTGGTAAGGCCAAAATTACCACTATCGAGGCACTTTCAAAAAATAATACTCATCCAGTGCAACTTGCCTGGATTGCTTTAGATGTTCCTCAGTGTGGGTATTGCCAATCTGGCCAAGTAATGGCTGCAGCAGCTTTGTTAAAGAAAAACCCAAAGCCAACGGATGCTGATATTGATCGTGCCATGTCTAATGTTTGTCGCTGCGGTACTTATCAGAAAATTCGTGATGGCATTCATGTAGCTTCTGGACAAAAGAAGTTAGTCGATGTCTTAGCGCAATATGACGCTACTCCTGCAACACGTGGTTAAGGGGAAGACATGACATTCAATAAGAAAAATACAGTACTAGACAATGCTTCACGCCGTGATTTTATTATCAAAGGTACATTAGCTGGTGGTTTGATCATCGGCATTGGTGCCGTGCCTGAGCTTGCATTGGCGCAATCTACGGTTTTCCACGATCACAATTCACCTACGAAATATGGTGAGGCAGAAGTGAATGCCTGGGTCAGTATTGCGCCTGACGAAACCGTATTCATCAGAATTGCACGTTCGGAGATGGGGCAGGGTACTCGTACTGGTTTGGCTCAACTGGTTACCGAAGAGCTCGAGTGCAATTGGAAAAATGTAAAAACGCAGTCAGCCACACCAGGACATAGCTTGGCACGTAAGCGGGTATGGGGTGAGCATGGCACGGGCGGTAGTCGTGGCATACGAATTTCTGAGGACTATGTTCGGCGTGGAGCAGCCGCCGCTCGCATCATGCTGCTTGAAGCAGCAGCCAAGCAGTGGAGTGTTCCAGTAGGTGAGCTCAAGGTAGATAAGGGTGTTATTACTCATGTGCCGACAGGACGTAAAACGACCTACGGTCAGGTTGCTGAATTAGCATCGACTTTAAATCCCCCTGATCCAAAATCTATTACCTTACGAAATCCTCGTGATTGGAAGGTTGCTGGCCAGCCATATGCTCGTATTGATACTGCCAATAAGGTTAACGGTACAAAAGTATATGGCATTGATTTGCAGTTACCTGGCATGTTGTGTGCTTCGGTAAAGTCTTGCCCTGTATTTGGTGGCAAGTTAGTAAGCTATGACGAAGCCAAAATTAAAAGCATGCGTGGTGTTAAGGGAGTTGTCAAAATCAATGACAGCACTCTCGCTGTAGTTGCTGATACTTGGTGGCATGCCAATGCGGCCTTAAATGCCATGCCCATTGTTTGGGATGAGGGTAAAGGTACCGGCACCTCACAAGCTGGCATCGATAAAATGTTACGTGATGGCCTAAATGAAGAGGGCGATTTTTGGCAGCGAAAAGTCGGTGATGCGCCAAAAGTTATTAATGGTTCTGCCAAAAAGGTAGAAGCAGTTTATTACACGCCATTCCAAGCCCACGTCACTATGGAGCCTATGAATGCTACTGTTCAAATTAAAGGTGACCGTGCAATAGCCTGGGTTCCCACCCAAAATGGCGAAGGCTCTCATGCAGCTTTATCTGAGGCAACAGGTATACCTATTGGTAATTGTGAAGTCTTCAAACTGGATTCGGGTTGTGGCTTAGGTCGACGTGGCTCAACACAGGATTTCACAAGCTATGCAGCCAAAGTAGCGCAAAAATATCCCGGTATTCCTGTAAAGGTAGTTTGGAGTCGTGAAGAAGATTTAACGCACGATTTTTATCATCCGATAGCAATGGCAAAGATGACGGCGGGCTTAGATGCTGCAGGTAATTGCACGGGTATGCATATCAAAGTTGCAGGGCAGTCAATTAATGCGACCCTTGCCCCACAAAATATTAAGAATGGTAAGGACGAGCGCCAACTCCAAGGTCTTTATGAGAATGGCCCTGATGCCCAGCTTGGTTATACCTTTCCCACTCTCTTAACTGAGTATGTGATGAAGAATACGCATGTGCCCGTTGGTCCATGGCGCGGTGTCAATACCAATCAGAACGGCATTTTTATGGAATGCTTTATGGATGAGTGTGCCAAAGCGGCTGGCAAGGACCCTGTGCAATTCCGCCGAGCATTGATGCAAAGCCACCCAAAACATTTAGGCGTTTTAAATGCTGCTGCTAAGAAGGCAGACTGGGATAAGCCGCTACCTGCTGGAACTTATCGGGGTGTGGCTCAGTTTATGGGTTATGCCAGCTACTCTGCTTGTGTAGCTGAGGTCACTGTAAAAAACAATGTTGTGAAGGTCACTCGCTTGGTCTTTGCGTTGGATTGCGGACATGTAGTGAATCCTTATTTAACCCGTGAACAGATCGAAGGCTCTGTAGTAATGGCCTTGGGCGCAATTTTTAATTCCGAGATTACGGTGGAGAATGGTCGCATTAAGCAGCAAAATTTAGATACCTATCCCTTGCTCAAATTGGCTGCTACTCCAAAAGTAGAGACTGTTCTAGTTCCGACTTATGACTTCTGGGGTGGTGTAGGTGAGCCGACTATCTGTGTAGTGGGGCCAGCTGTAGCGAATGCAATATCTGCTGCTATTGGTAGGCCTGTGCGTAATTTTCCGCTTAGTAAAGAAGGCTTAAGCCTGGCTTAAACCAACCAATTGACTGCAAACCTTCAACGACCCATCGCAATCTGGTGGGTCGTTTAATATGCGCTTATGAAGTATTTAAAGAGCGCAGTATTTCTGATTAGCCTCATTCCCTTTGGGCGCTTGGCTTGGCTTGGCTTTCATGATGACTTAGGCGCTAATCCAATTGAATTTCTCACTCGCTCAACGGGTACTTGGGCCCTGGTATTTCTCTGTATTACCTTGGCCATGACACCTTTACGCTTAGTGACAGGGCAATCTTTTTGGATTCGTCTACGTCGTATGTTTGGGCTTTTCTGCTTCTTTTACGCCTGCTTACATTTTTCTATCTGGATTTGGCTCGATCAAAATTTTGATTTACAAGCTATGTTAAGTGATGTGATCAAGCGCCCATTTATCACGATGGGCTTTGCCACTTTCGTGTTACTGATTCCTTTAGCGCTCACCTCTAATGATTTTGCTGTACGTACCCTTGGCAGAAGCTGGAGCTTATTGCATAAGTTCATTTATGTCATTGCCTGTACCGCCATTCTTCACTACTGGTGGCATAAGGC
>CANHLB010000141.1 GCA_947461335.1 Burkholderiaceae bacterium
TAGGCCCTTAATCTCACTCAGTTCGAGCGCTGGATTTAAGGAAAAGAAGCAGTAATGAATTCCGACCCAGAAAAAAAGCGCCGCAATGGCATACAGAGGAAGCAGATTTAATCTTGGGGCAGATAATTTTGTCCAATGACTCCGAATCAAAAGAATGCCAGCAATGCAGCCGATACCTAGCAATCCATGCCTTAGAGCAATGGTGCCAGGTACCACCCATATCCAGAGCAAAGCGCAAACACTTGCTACAGAGATATTGGCCAGGGATTTTTCGTTTAGCTTCATCAGGTCTTATTGATTGCTTATTTATTGCGTGTTCAAGAGCCAAAATTTCAGTTTGAGAAAGCGCTTACGCATTTTCCACTTAAAGCATACTTTTTTAGCAATCTCTTTTGCCATCCCTAATCTACCCTCTTGCCTGAGGTAAGAAACCAAATCATAGGTATCAAGGCCGCTTAAATAACTCTCTGGGAGAGTATTTATAAAAACTCTTAAAGACTCATCATTGAGTACTCTGCCAAAATTAAAGAAGCCATGAAAGCCAAAGGCCTTGTGCCAGGGTGAGCGCTCTACAGCAAATTGCTCAGCAACATTTTCTGGCGCAATCCGAATACCGCACTCTTGCTCTAGGAATACTTTGTTATCCACACAGATGCAATAGTCCTCTGGATGTTTCTTGAAAAAGCCTGGTTTCTTAATCGCCTCCAACAACTTGACTGAGCGTAAAGAAAATCCACCATTACCTACTGGGTTTTGAGGATGGTGAGGCCATACGGGGCCAATATAGTCATAGTTCAGAAATTCTTCAGTCCACAGCTCAGGATGAATCACAAAGCTATCCCACTGAATGACTAAAACATGGCTACCCTTTACATATTGAGCTAGCCCAGTCAATAAAAGATCTGAATAATCTCTCGTTGTTCTAATGTTTGGGGCCTGGACATACTCAATATCCGATCTTTGCTTACTGACGCGCTCTAGATTGGTAATCAGCACGACTTTAGCAAACTGAGCTCTACCTAAGCATTGATCTATTGCCCAAAGCGCTAAATCAGGATCACGCGTTTCTACACAGAGCAATGTAACGTTAGATAAATTGAGCATTGCTTGTTAGCTAGAATTCGTCAATTAAATAAATCTAAACAATAGAGACAGCTTAAATTGAATTTTCTTAAGGACTCGCTTAACCGATCTCCAGGCTAGAGAAGCAAAGCTCTTGTTAGATGGGCCGTAGTCACCCCAGCTTTCCCAGTTAGACTGGTAGACAACACCTAAATAATCGTGGGCCAGGATCTCTTCCTTGTAGCCCAAGATTTGATCAGCCCATAACTGATGCTCATAGTGGTAATGCATAAATAACTGCTCGCGTGGGTAGATTGGAATGGCCCGGAAGTTAATGAGTGATTCGCCATACCAAGTAAATTCCGAGCCGCAAAGCAATACTGCATCAAGGAAATTCATATTATTGGGGGTGAGGTAGTTCTTATCTAAAGACTCCCACACTTTTCTGCTCCATAAGAATGGGGCGTAGCCAAAGTCATAAGTCACTCCCGAACGGCCCAAAGCAGCTTTAATGGGTTCGCGATCTGCTAAAAAGTGCTGTCTGATTTTCTTGGGACCAAAGCGCTCAGTAGCTTGCAGAACATCACGCCCTTCATGAATGACAGAATAAGGAATATCGCCTGTAAAAATAAAATCACTCTCATCAAAATCACGAATAAAGATACAGTCTGAATCTAGCACTAAGTAGTTTTCAGAAATACCCAATCTCCAAAACTCAGACTTAATAACCTGCTGTCTCAGGCCACCACGAATTTCATATAACTGTGTGATATTTAATTTGGAATTAGCCTTAAAGATATCTTTTTCATCAAAAATGATGACTTCATAATCTTTAAGATATTCCCTAAAAAGATCGACATCTTCTGCAGGAACAGAAATATAAAAAGGAATATTGCCCTTGTTATGCTGACGAATACTTTGCGCAAGCTTGACGGTTCTCTTCAAGTCTTTACGGAAAGTGCAGCAGTAGAGAACAAAATTCAACATAGCGATCTTTAAGAGTGATGATTCAAAGAATTGACTGGGTTTTGCACAACACCTAAGATTGTAGCGACTGCTTGATCTACGCCTATAGCCTCACCACGTGGAGCTGGTAAGCACTTTTGCTCCCAGTCTAACCAAATTCTCTCTAAAGCCGTATTGATACCCTCAAGATCACCCTCATGGCTTAAATAAGCGCCCCTGTCTGAGAGCATCTGATCTAACTGGGGATTATGGTGAACGATGCCCCAGATAGGGCGACCCGTCCACAGGTATTCATAAAATTTAGAGGGGATGTACTCGGCACACCACTCATCATTACCATGCAACAAAATAAGCACATCCGCATCTTGCATTCTCTCAACTACCCTCTCGCGCCCTGATTTACCAGTCAATGGATCTTTCTCTAATCGCCCATGGGCAATGAGAACATCTTCAAAACCATATTGTTTGATGGCATCGATAGTCAGCTCATCCAAAGGAGCACCGTAGGCATGCACACGAAGATGCTTGCGTGCCTGTGGATATTTTTTCAGTAGAGTATTTACTGCATTAAGAATCGTTGATAGTGATCGATCTTTAGCGAGCGAGCCAAAATGGCAAAGATTGAGTGTCTCACTATATTGATGCACCTTGGTAGCCGTTGCTCCACCAGGCGGGTTTGCGCCTGGTAGCACCATAAAACCGTGAGCATTACCTGGTGTGTTGAGATTGGGATTGCGTGCTTTGGCGTAACGCACGGCGCCATCTGTAAACCACCAAACCACATCCGCATGGCTAATGATTTGCTTTTCTAGGTATTGCCTAAATTGAGCATCACGATTTTTAGGCTTCGCTGACCCCTCATCAACCGCACTCTTGCGAATGACTAAGGGATCGTGAACTTCTACAATCCATTTCACACCAGTGGCCTTCTTTAGCCATAAGCCAGCCAAGTGAGCAGACCATGCGCCACCTGTTGAATACACCACATCAATCTTGCCATCACGAATGAGTTTACGACCGTGAATAAATGCTGGCATCGCCCAAGACCACTGACTTGAATAGCCTAAAAAGAGCTTTTCTAAGGCAATGAAAGGGGCCAACACAATAGAGACCGTGCGAGTCAGTACTTTATATAAAAGACCACGGCCATATTGATTAGCAATCCAATGACGGAAATCAAATCGAAAGGCTGCTGGACCCCAGGCTAAATATTGATGATGGGGGAAGCGCTGATCTTTAATGCCAGTGATGGCGCTAAATACAACTGGATGAATACCAGCCTCTAATAAATAAGGAATCTTATCGGTGATAGTTTGGCTTGCAGCACGACCATCCATATTGAAACCATGAGATAAAATCAGCCAACGATTTTCTGTCGGCATATTTTCTAAATGTTTTATCACGCTAGCTGTAATACTTTGCTTTAGTTACCCGCTACGATGGACATCACTGCCATACGAACTGCAATACCAAAGGTGACTTGGTTGAGTATTACTGATTGAGGACCATCAGCCACAATGGAATCAATCTCTACACCTCTATTCATCGGACCAGGGTGCATCACAATCGCATCCGATTTTGCTAAAGCTAAACGTGCTGGGTTTAAGCCGTATTGCTTGAAAAATGCCTCTCCCTCTGGAACTTGCCCTGCTTCCATGCGCTCTTTCTGAATACGCAGCGTCATCACGACATCAACATCTTTAATGCCTTCTTCCATACTGTGGAAGACTTTCACGCCCAACATATCGAGATCACTTGGTAACAAGCTCTCAGGACCAATCGCACGAATCTCTTCACAACCTAATGTTGTCAGCGCATGAATATTAGACTTGGCAACACGACTATGAACGATGTCTCCAATGATCGCCACCTTCAAGCCTTTAAAGTTTTGCTTAAAGTGCCGCATGGTGTACATATCCAATAAGCCTTGAGTTGGATGTTGGTTACTGCCATCACCTGCGTTCACCACATGAACATGTGAAGGTACATGACTGGCAATTTCAATAGGGGCCTTAGAGATACCATGGCGCACTACAAAAATATCTGCCTGCATTGCCACTAAGTTATCAATCGTATCGAGCAGGCTCTCACCTTTAGCAGTCGATGATGTGGAGATATCTAAATTAATCACATCTGCTGATAAACGCTTAGCAGCGATTTCAAAAGTCGTCCTAGTCCGAGTGGAGTTTTCAAAAAATAGATTAAATACACTTTTACCGCGCAATAGGGGAACCTTCTTTACCTCACGAGAGGGATCGGTCACGCTCACAAACTGCTTGGCAGTATCTAAAATGTGGAGAATCTGCTCTTTTGGCAAGCCTTCGAGGGTAAGGAGGTGGGTTAACTCTCCAGCCGAGTTAAATTGATTCACTGGGCTCATGATGCACGCTCCTCAAGCTGAAAGCTAAATTTACCAGCGCCATCTTTTTCTAATACTAAAATTTGCTTATCAGGCACCTGCACTACTTCACCTGCAAAATTGGCGCTTACAGGGAGTTCACGACTCCCGCGATCAGCTAGCACCATTAATTCCACTTGAGCGGGTCTACCAAAATCAAATAGTTCATTGAGTGCAGCCCGGACTGTTCTGCCAGTTAAGAGCACATCGTCTATCAAGATGATATTTGCTCCATTGACATCAAAAGGTAACTTAGTTGACATGGTGCTCGCAGTGCGTAGGGCCGTCATACCCTTCTCTGCATAATCATCGCGATGAAAAGCTACGTTAATCACACCATAGTGTGGCAAACCTAAATCCTTGGCCAAGCGCTCTGCAATCCACGCGCCACCCATCGCTAGGCCAGCAAGCTCGAAAGCGCCACCCTTTGCTCTGCTTCGCAAATGCGCAAGTAACTTTTCATAGAGCAATTCAGCATTCATTATTTCGTTCCAAGACTAATTAACATATTTTATGAATCCTTACTACCTGAGGCTAACTCTGCAAAGTATTGCTCCAAAATGAGAGCAGCAGAATGGGCATCTAGATTGTCCTGCATTCGGCGATCATCCTCCAAAACTACCGAGGTATAACGCTCATCCACCCATTCAATAGGTAACTGAAAGCGCCCGTTCAACTGATTCCCAAAACGCCTAGCTTTAGCGGTCATCTCATGCTCTGTGCCATCGGGATAAACGGGGACCCCAACAATGAGCCGATCGGGTTGCCACTCTTTTAAGAGATCTTCAATCTCCCCAAACATGGCATCACTATTCGGTGCAGCAATCATCTTTAATGCTTGGCCTGA
>CANHLB010000142.1 GCA_947461335.1 Burkholderiaceae bacterium
CAATGCAGGCGCGCGCCTGAAAACTGTCTTCTAATCGCGGGTCGCGGCATACGGCACACCAACCCTGCGCCTCATTACAACGGGGGAGGGGCAACCCCGAGAGTCTTTTAAAGGGCGACTCTAAGCTCCACGATGAAAACCTGAATCAGGCTCCTATCGGGCCAATAAATTGGCTAGAGCGTTGATTATACGGCACAAGTTGAATGACAATGGGGTATTGTTAAGTCCCTTGCCAGCGTGGCAAGAGCACTAAATCATGAAAACAGACCCTATTTCTAAGCCAAGCAAGTCAAAAGCAGTCCCACCCGCGGTCCATTTGCAGACCATTGGTCCGGAAGAGGCTGGCCAGCGCTTGGACAACTATTTACTTCGATGGGCTAAAGGGGTACCCAAAAGTCACGTTTACCGAATTATTCGATCGGGCGAAGTGCGGGTGAATAAGAAACGGGCTGAGCCAACTACCCGCTTGATTGAGGGTGATGTAGTTAGGGTTCCTCCTGTCAGAATTGCTGAACCTGAGCAAATGGCAGCCGTCAATAGCGCCCAAACTAAATCTCGGGCTCATAGCTATTCAGACAAAATGCCGATTCTATTTGAGGACGAGGCTCTCTTAATTGTGGATAAGCCTCCTGGCTTAGCAGTACACGGTGGATCTGGAATTGCCTTGGGAGTGATTGAGACTTTGCGTATCACCCGCCCTGAACTGAAATTCTTAGAATTGGTGCACCGTTTGGATCGAGATACTTCTGGTGTATTGCTGTTGGCAAAAAAGCGCAGCGCTTTAGTGGAGTTACACCGTCAAATTCGCGAAGGTCAAACCGATAAGCGTTATTACTTACTTGCCCATGGTGAAATACAGCAAGGTGCTCAAGTAATGCAGCTCAAATACCCGCTGCATAAATATCTCTTGGCTAATGGTGAGCGCAGAGTGCGCGTAGACCCAGACGGCTTACCAAGTCACACTGCTTTGCGTGTTGCTAAAACAATGAAGCGTGAAGAGGCTGCGATTACTCTGGCTGAGGCCCAATTAAAAACAGGCCGCACCCACCAGATCCGTGTACATCTTCAGAAACTCGGCCATGCGATCTTGGGTGATGACAAGTATGGATTTGAAGATCAAGATAAAGTGATTAAATCCAAACGTCTCTATCTCCATGCCCACCTTGCGGGCTTCACACATCCACGAACTGGTGAGAAGATGAGAATTGAATCACCCTTGCCAGCTGAATTTGCAGCCATGATGAAAAACTTTGAACCTACAGAAGAGTAATGACCCAAATCAGTCAATTCGGAGAAAAATCCGATCGCCGTTACGACCTCATTGTGTGGGACTGGGATGGAACCATTATGGATTCCACTCCAACTATCGTCGACTGCATTCAGCAGGCCTGTCGCGACTTGGGTTTTAAAGAACCCGATGATGCTTTAGCAAGCTCAGTGATTGGTTTAGGAATTGCCGATTCTTTGCGCAGAGCAGTTCCCTGGATTGAACCGGTGCACTTTCCAAAATTGACGGATCGTTTTCGTTATCACTATCTTGCTAAGGATCATGAGCTCGATTTATTTACGGGGATTCGAGAGCTCTTAGAAAAGCTTCGAGCGGATCAATATCTCTTGGGTGTTGCCACTGGTAAATCGAGAGTGGGTTTAGACCGATCTCTAAAACACCATCAAATTGGCCATCTCTTTCATGAAACACGCACGGCGGATGAATCTTTCTCAAAGCCACATCCTGGAATGTTGCTAGAGTTATCAGATGCCACGCAAGTCCCTACTCGTCGTATGCTGATGGTGGGTGACACTACCCATGATTTAGATATGGCGGCTAACGCTGGCGTAGATGCCATTGCCGTGACCTACGGAGCCCACCCGCCAGATACCCTGAAGACCTCAAAGTCATTAGCGCATGTGGATGATGTAGCACAACTGTCACAATGGCTGAAACAGAACCTGTAAGCAAATAGCGAACACTAAGGAATCGAAGATGGAAAATAATCCAAATCCCAACTGGGAACGTCAAGCTCTTGAGCATCTGCTCCTAGAAAACTTAAAAGAAACACGTAAGGCGCGTCGCTGGAGAGTAGTTTTACGCATACTCACTTTGTTAGTCCTCGTTGCAGTCATTCTGTCCGTATTTGACTTTCATATTCCTGGGCGCGGAATGGGCACAGAAAAACATACTGCGATGGTGACGCTAGAAGGTGAAATTTCATCTAGCTCCATGGCTAATGCATTGGATATCAACTCTTCGCTATTGTCTGCTTTTGAAAATGAGAATAGCGCTGGGGTTGTTCTGCGTATCAATAGCCCAGGCGGATCTCCCGTTCAAGCAGGAATGATTAATGATGAGATTCATCGTTTGCGTAAGCTTTATCCAAACAAACCTTTTTATGTAGTGGTTGAAGATATTTGCGCCTCTGGCGGTTACTACGTAGCAGTTGCTGCCGATCAAATCTTGGTGGATAAAGCCAGCCTAGTTGGTTCCATTGGCGTGATCATGGAAGGCTTTGGTTTCACGGGCTTAATGGATAAATTAGGGGTGAGTCGTCGCATGATCACTGCGGGATCGAATAAAGGCATGCTCGATCCATTTAGCAAAGAAGATCCCAAGCAAGTTGAAATGGTCAAAACCATGATCGACGAAATTCATCAGCAATTTATTGCGGTGGTGAAGGAGGGTCGTGGCACACGCTTAAAAGATGTACCTGAATTATTCACGGGCCGCATTTGGAATGGCGAGCAGGCTGTCAAGATTGGTCTGGCAGATGGTTATGGCACGGTCGATACTGTAGCGCGCGATATCTTTAAAGCGCCGGATATTCTGGACTACACCATGAAAGAAAATTTTGCAGAGCGTGTTGCTAAGCGCTTTGGTGCTGAGGCTGGTGCAGCTGCTGGCAAGGCTTTAGTAAAGACACCAGATTTAAAGTAAGCATTCGTAAGAGATAAGAACTAGGCCAACAGTAGAAATACCGTTGGCCTATTTTGTAGTGAAGCGCATGCCGCCTCATTTGGATATTGCTTACGCCAATCTGCCACTGCTAATGTTGTCATCATTTCTGATGCGAGGCTGAGATCTACTCCTAAGCAAAGCAAGGTTTGCGGTGCTAAAGAACTCAAGCAAGCCATTAGCATCGCCGAATTGCGATAGGGTGTCTCAATCCAAATTTGAGTTTGCTGAAGCTTTCGGGATTCCATCTCAAGCTGTTTGAGTTTAACGCTGCGCTCTTGGTTGTCCTGCGGTAAGTAACCCTGAAAAGCAAAGCGCTGGCCATTGAGACCGCTACCCATCAATCCCAACAAGATCGAGCTTGGCCCAACCAAGGGTTTTACTCGGGCACCTAGTTGATGTGCGCCAAGGACTAGCTCTGCGCCAGGATCAGCAACTCCAGGAACGCCTGCTTCTGACATCAGCCCCATATCATATCCAGCAAGCAGTGGCTTGAGTAAATCAGCAGGTTTTACAGCATCACCATACTTTGCATTGCGAGCGGCGCCACGCCATTCACTCATTTGCATTTCTTGAATAGTACAAGCAAGCGGAGAAACACTGTCGATCGCTTTTAATAAAGCGCGTGCTGTTTTGGCGTCTTCCACAATCCAATATTTTAGTTTTGCTGCTTGAGTAATGGTTTCGCTTGGCATTACCCACGGCAATTGTTCGCTGCGCGCATCATCGCCCAAAGTATTGGGAACAAGATAGAGAGTGCCTAACTTTGTCATGCGGGAATAACAAAACCAGCGTCACGTAATAAACCCGTTAAGGCAATCAGCGGCAAACCTATAAGGGCAGTGGGATCATCACTCTGAATGGACTCTAGTAGGGTGATGCCTAGGCCTTCTGACTTAGCGCTACCAGCACAGTCATAAGGTTCTTCTGCCAATAAATAACTTTCTAAAACATCATCAGACAGTTTGCGAAAAGTCACTTCAGTGGAAATATTTAATGTAGTTTGTATATCACCCTTCATTAAGCATAGCGCTGTATGAAAAGTCACTGTTTGGCCGCGCATGAGTTGTAGTTGCGCTAAGGCCCTCTCAAAATTTCCAGGCTTACCAATGGCAGCCCCACATAAATCGGCGACTTGATCAGAACCAATCACCCAAGCATGTGGATGTTCTTTAGATACTGCTGCAGCTTTTGCGTTTGCTAGGCGTAAGGCTAATTCAAGAGTACTTTCTCCAGTCAGCGGTGTTTCATCCACTTTAGGAGAGACCACTTCAAAAGGAATACGCAAACGCTCGAGGAGCTCTTTGCGATACGCAGATGTAGACGCCAAAATAAGAAGTGGATTTTTGGGTGAATGGATTAAATTACTCATTGCTGCTGACTTTCGTGGGTGCCTTGATTTAGACTGATGCCATGAATCGTAATCAAGTTTTACCTCAAGTCCAGCTATCTGCCGAACCTAGTGCTTTAAAAAAGGTTGATTTTTGTGCTCCACAGTCCTACCAGGGGGCTGGCTTTTTGGCTATTGACGATATGCCTAGGCTTGCTAAGGAGGCCTCAAGCATTGCTTCAGGGGATGGTTTTACCTGGCATATCCAGACCCATTTTGAAGATTCTCCTGGTAGCGAACCTCACCAAATCCTCGAAATGGACTTAAAAGGCTGTTTGCACCTGGTCTGTCAACGTTGCTTACAGGACTGCACGGTGGATTTAGATGAGAAGCGCCGCTTTGTGTTGGTCGCTTCAGAGGCTGAGGCAGATGCGTATCCGCTTGAGGATGAGGAGCAGGAGCCACTTGTTGCTAGCCAGCATTTCAACCTCTTGGAGACCATAGAGGACGAGGTTTTGCTGTCTTTACCCTTGATTCCAAAGCATCCAGATGGCTTTTGTGAGCCTCACGCTACGGTTTTTGGGCTAGAAGAAGGAGATGAGGGGATGGAGGAACGAGAAAATCCCTTTAACATATTGAAAAATATGAAGAAAAACTCATAAATCAGACTCTTCTCCCCTTGTTGTTTTAAGAGGTCTCTGTCGATAAATCAAGCATTTAGACGCTTTTCCATGCTAGAATATTGCCTTGCTTAGGAGTTCAATATGGCCGTCCAACAAAACAAAAAATCACCATCCAAACGTGGCATGCACCGTGCGCACGACTTTTTGACCGCACCTGCTACGGCTGTTGAAGCCACAACTGGTGAGGCTCATTTGCGCCACCACATTTCACCAAACGGCTACTATCGTGGTCGTAAAGTTGTTAA
>CANHLB010000143.1 GCA_947461335.1 Burkholderiaceae bacterium
TGATTGGAGTCTAAGTTGAAAGACCATTTTAGCCTCTTCAGTCAATATGCTATTGGCGTACTTTTTGGTTTGGGCTTGATCATTTCAGGCATGAGTAATCCTCAAAAGATTTTGGGATTCTTGGATTTGGCTGGCAATTGGGACCCCTCTTTATTATTTGTAATGTTAGGTGCCATACTTGTTGGTCTTGCTGGTTTTTATGTGCTTAGCAAGAGAACGGAAACCTTTTTTGGTGGCGCCATTGATATCCCAACAAGACGCGATATCACCAAGCCTTTGATGATAGGTAGTCTGATTTTTGGCGCAGGTTGGGGTATTGCCGGTTTTTGTCCTGGCCCGGCCTTAGTCGCCCTTGGCGCAGGCCACCTCAAGGCCTTGGTATTTGTGATTGCTATGCTGGTGGGTATGCAGATCAGCGACCGCTTCTTTACGGGACAGAAAATAATCCCATCTGACAAGGCCTGATTTAGAATTAAGCCTATTGCTATTTAATGTAGAGATTTTCATGAGCCTTCCTATTACTTGTCATAACTCACAATTCGGTACGCTTGGTCAAATTGACGCAAGTGATTTGGCTGAAATTGCCAAGCAGGGCTACAAAAGCGTCATTAATAATCGTCCTGATGGTGAAGAGGGTCCTTTTCAGCCAACGAATGCATCTATTGCGGCAGAAGCCGAAAGGCTTGGTCTGAATTACGTATATCTCCCAGTGATTCCAGGTGCATTTACGCCAGAAGAAGTTCAGGAAATGGCTCGCCTTCTCAAAACGCTGCCTGGTCCTATCTTGGCATTTTGTCGCTCAGGTGCTCGCTCTACCAATTTGTATCAGCTTGCCTTGCAAGTAAGTTAACTAGTACTAGTTAACTAAACTAGCAAAAGGTATGCAAGTCAGTAATTCGCACATCTTAAAACTAGATCAATTTCTTTCAAAGTTAGATGACTTTGACCTTGTGATTGATGTGAGGTCGCCAGCGGAGTTTGCTTTAGATCATATTCCTGGCGCTGTTAATTTTCCGGTGCTCAATAATGATGAGCGCGCACAAATTGGTACTCTCTATAAACAGGTCTCTCCGTTTGCTGCTAAGAAATTGGGTGCCGCTTTAGTATCAAAAAATATTGCAGAGCATATTGAAAACCATTTATTGGAATTACCGCGTGAGTGGCGACCGCTGATTTATTGCTGGCGAGGCGGGGAGCGTAGCGGTGCATTTACCCATATCTTGAACCGGATCGGTTGGAAAGCCATGCAATTGGAGAGTGGCTACCAAGGCTTTAGGCGTACTGTAATTGATGGGCTTGAAGAAGATGCCAAGGCATTTACATTCCAAGTCATCTGCGGCATGACTGGTAGCGGTAAGACTAGGGTGCTTCAAGAGATTGGTGCCCTAGGTGCCCAGTTATTAGATCTAGAGGGCTTGGCGGTTCATCGCGGCTCAGTTTTAGGTAATGAACCCAATAATGATCAGCCCTCTCAAAAAGGTTTTGAGACTGCCCTCTGGAATGCGCTGCGTTCTCTAGATCCAGCAAAACCAGTCTTTGTAGAATCAGAAAGTAAAAAGGTTGGGGGTCTACATATACCCGATGCTTTGATGGAAAAGATTCGTAATGGTGCCTGCATTGAGTTGAGATCGAGCACTCAGACGCGTGTATCTTGGCTGATTCGTGAATACCATCATTTCTTAACTGATACTGATCACTTTAAGCACAAACTTGCTTTGCTCACTGCGCATTATGGAAAAGTACAGATAGCTAAATGGAATGAAGCGATTGATGCGAGCAATTTTCCAGAACTCGTGGAAGAGTTATTAGTAATGCACTATGACCCTTCTTATCAATCATCGATCGTCAGAAACTTTCCTCAATATAGGATCGAACATTTTGTGCCGCTCGAAAACGATAGCGATGAGGCCTTCACTCAAGCAGCAAAGGCCATCGTAGCTAAACTAGGGTCTAGCTAAACGCCTGAATACCTGTCTGTGCACGACCTAAAATCAGGGCGTGAATATCGTGTGTGCCTTCGTAAGTATTGACAACTTCTAAGTTCAGCATGTGACGCACGACACCATATTCATCAGATATTCCGTTACCACCATGCATATCGCGCGCCATACGAGCAATATCCAATGACTTGCCACAGGAGTTGCGTTTCATGATTGAGGTAATTTCTGGGGCAGCGATACCTTCATCCTTCATGCGACCTAAACGCAGGCAGCCTTGCAAACCAAGTGCAATATCAGTTTGCATATCAGCTAATTTTTTCTGAATCAACTGATTGGCTGCAAGAGGTTTACCAAATTGCTTACGATCTAAGGTGTATTGGCGAGCAGCATGCCAACACCATTCAGCGGCACCAAGAGCGCCCCAAGCGATACCGTAGCGTGCAGAGTTGAGACAGGTAAACGGACCCTTGAGTCCAGTAACTTCTGGGAATTCATTTTCGGCCGGCACAAACACTTCATCCATCACGACTTCACCAGTAATGGAAGCGCGTAAACCCATCTTGCCGGTAATCTTGGGAGCGCTTAAGCCCTTCATCCCTTTTTCGAGGATATAGCCACGAATGACACCTTCATCATTCTTTGCCCATATAACGAATACATCAGCAATTGGGGAGTTGGAGATCCACATCTTAGATCCGGTTAAAGAAAAGCCACCGGGAACTTTCTTGGCGCGGGTAATCATGCCGCCAGCATCTGAACCATAGTTGGGCTCAGTTAAACCAAAACAACCAATCCATTCACCCGAAGCTAATTTCGGAAGATATTTTTGTTTCTGTGCTTCGCTACCAAATTCATTGATGGGCACCATTACCAATGATGACTGGACACTCATCATTGAGCGATAACCAGAATCTACGCGTTCAATCTCGCGCGCAATCAAGCCATAAGAGACATAGTTCAGATTCGCACCACCATATTGCTCGGGAATAGTGATACCTAAAAGACCGAGCTCTCCCATTTCTCGAAAGATTGCAGGGTCAGAAGTTTCATTGCGAAAGGCGTCATGAATCCGTGGCATGAGACGTCCTTGTGCATACTCAGCAGCCGCATCACGAATCATGCGCTCTTCTTCGGTTAACTGTGTATCGAGGAGCAGGGGATCTGCCCAATTGAAGCTAGCTTTACTCATTGCCTGGTCTTTCTATTGTTAATTTCGGACTGCTTTCTGCGAATTTTCAGGAATAGGGATATTCTGGATTCTATTATCCATTTTTCCAGCCATATGGACTCACCTAGACGACATCATCGTTATTACGACCTGATTTTGGTCGCCTTTCTGGTGGTCTTTCTTTGCTCGAACTTCAAATCCTAATGACCTATTGGGTCATTAATTTTCTGAAGCCACAGGAAAATCAGGACTATTACGCTATCCATATGAATCCCTCCATTTAGGGTCAAACTTGAAATTAGACCTTTGCGCCCTGAACCCGTTAAAATAAGGCTCTTTGCTCCCTAATGATGGGGGTATCCATTGAATTGAATTTCAGAAAGCTAGAAACCATCCGTGTTGTCCGCATCTAATATCACTATGCAGTTTGGGGCAAAACCCCTGTTTGAAAACATTTCCGTCAAGTTTGGCGGTGGTAATCGTTATGGCCTCATCGGTGCAAACGGTTGCGGTAAATCGACCTTCATGAAGATTTTGGGTGGTGAGCTTGAGCCAACCAGTGGCAATGTCAGCTTAGATCCTGGCGTTCGCTTGGGTAAATTGCGCCAAGATCAATTTGCTTATGAAGATGTGCGTGTACTCGATGTCGTCATGATGGGTCATGAAGAAATGTGGAAAGCTGCTGCTGAGCGTGATGCGATTTACGCTAATCCAGATGCGACCGATGAAGATTACATGAAGGCGGCTGAACTTGAAGGTAAGTATGCTGAATATGGTGGTTATACCGCTGAAGCAAAAGCAGGTGAGTTGCTATTAGGTATCGGAATTCCGATCGAGCAACACAATGGCCCAATGAGTAACGTAGCACCAGGTTGGAAATTGCGCGTATTACTTGCCCAGGCATTGTTCTCTGATCCAGATGTCTTGTTACTCGATGAGCCAACCAATAACTTGGATATCCATTCGATTCATTGGCTTGAAGACATTCTGAATGACATTAAAAGCACCATCGTCATCATTTCTCATGATCGCCACTTCCTCAATGAAGTTTGTACGCATATGGCTGATATGGACTTTGGTACTCTCAAGGTCTATCCAGGGAACTATGACTCCTACATGCTAGCTTCTGTGCAGGCACGAACACAGCAACTGAGCTCTAACGTTAAAGCCAAAGAAAAAATTGCTGAATTACAGGCCTTCGTGGCTCGTTTCTCTGCCAATGCCTCTAAGGCGCGCCAAGCAACATCACGTCAGCGTCAATTAGAAAAAATTGAGATTGTTGAAGTTAAACCTTCCTCACGTCAAAACCCATTTATTCGTTTTGAGACTGAGAAAAAACTGCACAACATGGCCGTAGAGTGCAATGGATTAACTAAAACCTATGATCGCACTATCTTTAAAAACTTTAAGCTCGGTGTTCGTGCTGGAGAAAAGATTGCCATCATTGGCCAAAACGGCGCTGGTAAAACGACACTGCTCAACTCGATCCTCAGTAAACGTTTCGACGGTATTGCTGTTGATAGTGGGGATGTGAAGTGGGCTGAGAATGCCAAGGTTGGTGTGATGCCCCAAGACAATACTGAGATGTTCGCCAAAGATGAATTACTCATGGACTGGATGAACTGGTGGCGCAATACTGGCGATGACGATCAATCAATTCGAGGTACATTGGGCCGCTTATTGTTTTCCGGTGATGATATTGGCAAGTCTGTCAAAGTTCTCTCTGGTGGCGAAAAGGGCAGAATGATTTGGGGCAAACTCATGCTCCAAAAATATAACGTTCTGGCAATGGACGAGCCTACCAATCACATGGACATGGAATCCATTGAAAGTTTGCAGATTGCCTTGGAGAAATTCGATGGCACCCTGTTATTTGTATCTCATGATCGCGAGTTTGTATCTTCATTGGCCAATCGCATCTTAGAAGTGAAGATGGATGGTACGGTTGTCGATTACTCAGGCACTTACGAAGAGTACTTGCGGAGCCAAGCCTTAGCTGGATAAGTAATCAGCCTGCGAAGTGATTACGCAGGCTTATTTTCTTTTGCTTGCCTCTGAAAACGCATTGCA